>NZ_JAAFHA010000042.1 GCF_010365055.1 Rhodoferax sp. | reverse complement strand
GGCGAAAAAGTCGGTCTGGTCGGGCGCAACGGCGCCGGCAAGTCCTCGCTGTTTGCGCTGCTCAACGGCACGCTGCACGAAGACGGCGGCGAATACTTCATCCCGAGCCAATGGCGCATGGGCCAGGTGGCGCAGGACATGCCCGAGACCGAGCAAAGCGCCACCGACTATGTGGTCGACGGCGACACCACGCTGCTGGCCGCCCAACAGGAAGTGACTGCGGCGGAAGCCACCGACGACTACGACCGCATGGCCCACGCCTACATGGCGCTGCAGGACGCGGGTTCGCATGACGCGCCGGCGCGCGCGCAAGCGCTGATCCTTGGGCTGGGCTTCAAGACCACCGAGCTCACCAACCCGGTCAACAGTTTTTCTGGCGGCTGGCGTATGCGGCTGCAACTGGCGCGCGCGCTGATGTGCCCGAGTGACCTGCTACTGCTGGACGAGCCCACCAACCACCTGGACCTGGACGCCCTGGTGTGGCTGGAGTCCTGGCTTAAAAAGTACGAAGGCACGATGATCGTGATCAGCCACGACCGCGAGTTTCTGGACGCCGTCACCAACGTCACGTTGCACATCGACGCCGCCAAGCTGACGCGCTACGGCGGCAACTACAGCAAGTTCGAGGACATGCGCGCCGAGCAGATGAACCTGCAGCAAAACGCCTTTGCCAAGCAGCAAGACAAGATTGCCCACCTGCAAAAATTCATTGCGCGCTTCAAGGCCAAGGCCAGCAAGGCCAAGCAGGCGCAAAGCCGGGTCAAGGCGCTGGACCGCATGGAAAAGATTGCGCCGCTGCTGTCCGAGGCCGACTTCACCTTCGAATTCAAGGAACCCGCCAACCTGCCCAATCCGATGCTGTCGATGACGGGGGTCAGCTTTGGCTACCCGCCCCCCGACGATGCCCCGGCGGGCACACCACCGACCGTGATCGTCAAGAACGTCAGCCGCTCGGTGCTGGCGGGTCAGCGCATCGGCATCCTGGGTGCCAACGGCCAGGGCAAGTCGACGGTCGTCAAAACCATTGCGCGCGAACTGCAGGCCTTAGAGGGCGAGATCACCGAAGGCAAGGGCCTGAACATCGGCTACTTTGCGCAGCAGGAACTCGACGTGTTGCGCCCGTCGGACACCCCGCTGGAACACATGATCCGCATGGTCAAGGACATGACGGCGCTGGGCAAGATTGCCGGCCAGGCAACGCGCGAGCAGGACCTGCGCAGTTTTCTGGGCACCTTCAACTTTGGCGGCGACATGGTCAAGCAGGCCGTGGGCAGCATGAGCGGCGGTGAAAAAGCGCGGCTGGTGCTGTGCATGATCGTCTGGCAGCGCCCCAACCTCCTGCTGCTCGATGAGCCGACCAATCACCTGGACCTGGCCACGCGTGAAGCGCTGTCAATGGCGCTCAACGAGTTTGAAGGCACCGTGATGCTGGTCAGCCACGACCGGGCGCTGCTGCGCGCCGTTTGCGACGAGTTCTGGATGGTCTCGCGCGGTGGGGTTGAGCCCTTTGACGGGGACCTGGACGACTACCAGCGTTATTTGTTAGATGAAGCCAAACGCCAGCGCGAAGCCATCAAGGAGGCCAGCAGCGCCGCCGCCAAGGCCGAGCGCAAGGCATTGGCCGAAGCCGCGGCCAAACCCAAGGTCAAGGTGGTGTCCAGCGGCGTCAAGCGTCAACTCGAACAGTGTGAGGCGCGCATGGCGGTGCTCAACGGCGAAGGCGCTTCCCTGGAGGGCCTGCTCTCCAAATCGCCACCGCCATCCGACTATGCCGAACTGGGCAACCGGCTCAAGATCGTCAACGACGAGTTGCAGATTCTGGAAGAGCAGTGGTTGACGCTGTCGGGGCAGGTGGAAGCGGCGGCTGCTTCGCACTGAGGCAGCAGGCAACGCCGGGGATGAAAGGTCAGACCGGCATCGGCAGCAACACGATCATCCGCATAAATTGATTGGTAGATATGGCAAAGGGGCACAGATAGATTGTCAACTTTTGATTCTTGTCATACCTGTGTTGGGTTGTTCTGAACCATACTCTTGACATTGCATGCAGGTTCGATATCTGGACGGTCGCCTTGTTTACGGCAATACAAATTACGGATCAGAGGAGCCACTATGAAACATCGTTTTTTCGCCGCTATGACAGCCTTGGCAATTTCAGGTACGACAGTATTTGCCCAGGGGCAACAACCGATGGGCGGGATGCAACCCAACATGATGAAGATGGGCGGACCTTTAATAGATGTGCCCATCGTCCTGAAGGATGCCAAGGTTGTTTTTCGTGTGGACCGGGTTGCGCCGAGTGGCGACAACAGCTTTACGTTGCAACAAATGAGCGTGCTCTCCGATAAATTTCGTCAGATGGGTACCGACGCGAAGGTGGTCGCTGTTTTCAACGGCGACGGCGGATTTATGCTGCTCAACGATATGGCCTACAACGAAGTACGAAAGTCCAAAGAGGGCAATCCCTATAAGGCGATGATTGCGACCATCCTGGCAAAAGGAGTAGAAGTCGAAGAATGTGGCATGACGATGATGCGCGAGGGCTGGACTAATAAACAACTGCTGCCGGGAGTCAAAGTGAATACCGGGGCCAACCTGCGGATCATTGATCTGGCTCAAAAGAGTTATGTGGTCCTCAATCAGTGACGAGCAAACTGTCGTATTGACACTCAGGCGGTTTTTGTCCTGCCCTTTTTTGCCTTATTGGGTATCAGCCTGTTGTCCGGCGCGTTGACAACCTTGCTCTCCATGTCACCGTTTGAAGTCAACCGCTGGCCCCTACCGGCCAATGAGGCGCCGGATGGTGGCCCCAAACAAGGGGCGTGCCAAGGATGGACAGGTCGTTCGTTGGTCGCTGCATAGGGCAACGAGTCTGCACCGGACCGGCCATTGATGCTGTTTTTACCTTTATCCTAAATTCGTACATGGACGCCCCCGGTTTGCCAAGTGGCGTTGGGGCGGCGCTTGATCTGAGTGACTGGCTGCTGGGCGGCTGGCCGGGAAATACTGGCCGGGCGAGTTAAAGCGACGCCGAATTTGGCTATGGCGACTGGTCGCTGGCTTGTCTTCACTTTGAGGCCAGCACGCTGTGGAGCACAGAGTTCCCACCTTCAAACACGCGGCCACATGAAGCTCCCCTCTTTCGCCCGGCGGGGCGAGAGAGGGGTTGGGGGAGTGAGTGGGGGAAAAATAACTATAAACTTGATAGCTACCTAAGCATGCTGAACGGGGGCTAGAACCGCATTTCACTCATAAACAATGTCAGACTTACCCGCCCCGGCCTGCACCCGCCAGCCCGCCAGCGCGGCGTTGCTCGGGTAGAACTTGGCACTATCGCCCAACTGCAGTTCCGCCGTGGCGCTTGCGCCCTCCCCCGGGCACGTCACCTTTAAGCGAACACCCATGCCGCGCAGCAACTCGCCCTGCTCGGTGACCTCGCGCAGCGGCGGGTAGTCTCGCGCCATGCGCGCCACATCGGGCGCCTGACCGGCAAGCGTGCTCACCACCAGGCGCAAAAACTTGCCAAAGCGGCAGCGCGCCTGTTCCAGGTCCCAAATCTGCGTCACGGTGAGCTGCATGCCACCAGAAAAGCGATCAGGCTTGAGCTGGCCCATGACGATTACCAGTTCGTCGTCCTTGAGTAAATTCTTGTGCGCCATGATCAGCGCTTCATCGGCCCGGGCCTCGATCACGCCCGATTTGTCGTCCAGCTTGAACAGCGCCAGCTTGCCACGCTGGCCGTTGATGACGCGAAAATCATTGATGATGCCGGCCAGCAACTGCGGCTCGCGGATGTCAATCAGGTCGTCGATCTGGCGCTTGGCGAAGCGACGCACTTCAAGCGCCACCTCGTCAAACAGATGGCCGGACAAATAGAAGCCGACGGCCGTTTTCTCATAAGTGAGCCGCTCTTTCACACCCCACGGCAGCGCCTGCACCAGTTCGGGCTCCTGCGTGCTCGAGCCTTGCGCGTCATCAATCATGTCAAACAGCCCGCCCTGGTTGGCGTTGGCCAGCGCGGCGGCGCCGAACTCGAAGGCCAAGTCAGTGGAGGCCAGCAGGCTGGCGCGGTTGAGTTGAATCGCGTCAAAGGCACCGGCCTTGATCAGCGCCTCGACCGTGCGCTTGTTGACGCGCGAACGGTCCACCCGCACGCAAAAATCAAACAGGCTCTTGAACGGCCCCACGACATCGCCACTGGGTCCGACGCCACGGCCCTCGCGCGCCGCCACAATCGCCTCGATCGCCTGCTGGCCGCTGCCCTTGATGGCGCTCAGACCATAGCGAATGACCTTGTCCGAGATCGGCTCAAAGCGGCTGCCACCCCGGTTCACATCGGGCGGCTCAAACGTCAAGCCCATTTTCAAAGCGTCTTCGTACAAGACCTTGAGCTTGTCGGTGTCGTCCATTTCCACCGTCATGTTGGCGCAAAAGAACTCGGACGTGTAGTGCACCTTGAGCCAGGCCGTGTGGTAGGCCAGCAGCGAATAGGCGGCCGCGTGTGACTTGTTGAAGCCGTAGCCGGCGAATTTCTCCATCAAGTCAAAGACTTCGTCGGCCTTGGCTTGATTGATGTCGTTTTTGGCAGCGCCGTCGCGGAAGATCTGGCGGTGCTTGGCCATCTCATCGGCGTCCTTCTTGCCCATGGCGCGGCGCAGCATGTCGGCGCCGCCTAGCGAGTAGCCGCCCAGAATCTGCGCGGTCTGCATCACCTGCTCCTGGTAGACCATGATGCCGTAGGTCTCGCTCAGCATCTCGGCCACCAGCGGGTGCGGGTACTCCACCACCTCGCGGCCATGCTTGCGCGCCACAAAGCTGGGGATCAGGTCCATTGGGCCGGGCCGGTACAAGGCGTTCAGCGCAATCAGGTCTTCCAGGCGGGTCGGCTTGGCGTCTTTGAGCATGCCCTGCATGCCGCGCGATTCAAACTGGAACACGGCCTCGGTCTTGCCCTCTTGAAACAGCTTGTAGACGCGCACGTCGTCCAGCGGCAGGTTCTCAAAGGCGAAGTTCTCCTGGCCCTTGTGGCGGGCGATGATGAAGTCGCGCGCAATCTCCAAAATGGTGAGTGTGGCCAGGCCCAAAAAGTCGAACTTGACCAGGCCAATGGCTTCGACGTCGTATTTGTCAAACTGGCTCACCGCCGAGTCGCTGCCGGGCTGCTGGTATAGCGGGCAAAAGTCGGTCAGCTTGCCCGGCGCAATCAACACGCCGCCGGCGTGCATGCCGACGTTGCGCGTCAGGCCCTCTAACTTGCGCGCCAGCTCCAGCAGGATCTTGACGTCTTCTTCCTTGGCCTCGCGCTCGGCCAGCAGCGGCTCAGCTTCGACCGCGTACACGGTTTTGTCGTCCTTCTTGCGGTCCGGTGGCGGCAACTGCAGGCTGACGCTGACGCCCGGCTTGTTCGGGATCAGCTTGCTGATGCCGTCGCAAAAGGTGTAGCTCATGTCCAGCACACGCCCCACGTCGCGCACCGCAGCGCGCGCGGCCATGGTGCCAAAGGTGACGATCTGGCTGACGGCGTCCTTGCCGTATTTGCTCTTGACGTAGTCAATCACCAGGTTGCGGTTGGTCTGGCAAAAGTCGATGTCAAAGTCGGGCATCGAGACCCGTTCCGGGTTCAAAAAGCGCTCGAACAGCAGGTTGTAGCGCAGCGGGTCCAGGTCGGTGATCTTGAGCGAATAAGCCACCAGCGAACCCGCACCAGAACCGCGTCCCGGTCCCACCGGGCAACCGTTGTTCTTGGCCCAGATGATGAAGTCGCCCACGATCAAAAAATAGCCGGGGAAGCCCATCTTCACGATGGTATTGAGCTCAAATTCAAGCCGCGCCAGGTAGCGCGGCAGTTCCTTCTCGCGCTGCGCCGCATCCGGGTACAGATGCGCCATGCGCTCCTGCAAGCCCTCATGCGAGGCATGGCGAAAGTACTCGTCCGGCGTCATGCGCTGGCCGTTGACCTCGGGCGTCGGAAAGTCCGGCAACTGCGGCTTGTCCAAAATTAGCGTCAGGTTGCAGCGCTTGGCGATCTCGAGGGTGTTGGCCAGGGCCGAGGGGACGTCGGCAAACAGCGCCTGCATTTGCGCGGACGACTTGAAATACTGCTCGCGCGTGAAGCGCCGCACCCGGCGCGGGTTGCTCAGAATTTCACCGTCGGCAATGCACACGCGCGCCTCATGCGCCTCAAAATCATCGGGCCCGGCAAACTGCACCGGGTGCGTCGCCACCACCGGCAAACCGGCGCGCGCTGCCAGTTGCACCGTGGCCACCACATGCGCTTCGTCATCCACGCGGCCGGCGCGCTGCAGCTCCAGGTAGAACCGGTGCGGGAACACAGCGGCCAACTGCAGCGCGGCGTCCAGTGCGCGGGCATCATCACCCTGCAGCAGTGCCTGCCCCACCGGCCCCGCCTGCGCGCCGGACAGGATGAGCAAGCCCTCGCCCAGTTCCTTGAGCCAGTCCAAGCCAACGCTGGCCTGCGCCTTGCTGCCCTGCTGGGTCCAGGCGCGCGCCAGCAACTCCGACAAATTGAGGTAACCCTGCTTGTTCTGCACCAGCAACACCACCCGCGAGAGCGCGCTGGCGTCCTGGCCCAGGCCCTCGAGCCAGATTTCGGCGCCGATGAGCGGTTTGACGCCGGCTTTGCGCGCCGCCTTGTAAAACTTGATGGCGCCAAACAGGTTGCTCAGGTCCGTGATGGCCAGGGCCGGCTGGCCATCAAGCGCAGCGGCCTTGACGCTCTCGCCGATGCGGTTGGTGCCGTCAACGACGGAAAATTCAGTGTGGAGACGAAGATGGACAAACATGGCTTCATTCTAATTTGCGGGGCCAGGCGCGGCGGCCGGGGCGACCATCCAACGACTCTGCACAGGCTTGTCCCAATCTTGACCCAACGCACGCCTTCACCGCACCAAGCCGGTGCATACTCGACGCAAAAGATGAATGCTCTGCAAATACTCGTTGTCGACGACCACGCGCTGGTACGTGAAGGCCTGTGCCAGATACTCCAGGGGCTGGACGAACCGGTCGACGTCCTGCAATCGCCGCATTGCACCCATGCCTTTGAGCTCGCCACCCTGCATCCCGACCTTGATCTGGTGCTGTTGGATTACGACTTGCCCGGCATGAACGGCCTGGACCCGCTCAAGGTCTTGGGTCAGGCGCATCCCGAGCTCCCGATCCTGATGCTCTCTGGCCTGGTCAACCCGCAGATGGTGCACACGGCACTGGCCAGCGGCGCGGCCGGCATTCTATCGAAGAGCGGCGACAGCTTGGAGCTGCTGAGCGCCGTGCGCTTGGTGCTGGCCGGTGAGGTTTATGTTCCCGTCGATCTACTGGCATTCACCAAAACCAGACCCCAGTTCACCCTGCGCCAAGGCGAGGTCCTGGCCCTGCTGCTGGACGGGCGTTCCAACAAGAACATCAGTGATGCACTGGCGTTGAGCGACGACACCGTCAAGAACCATGTCACCGCCCTCTTACGCGCCTTTAACGTGAATAACCGGGTGCAACTGGTGCTCGCTGCCAGCCGCCAAGGCTACGCCCCGTCATCCGCAGCATCCATCTGAGCCCCCAGGCTCAAACGCCGCAGCAGGCTGCGCAGCTTGGCCGGGCGCACCGGCTTGTGCAGCAAGGTCAGTGATGACGCAGCGGCCGCCTGCAGCAGGGCTGCTTCAGTGTCACCGCTGACCAGGCAGGCCGGGATTGCATGGCCAGCCGCGGCCCGCAATTGGCGAATCACCTCAATGCCGTTTTCACCCTCACGCAATCGGTAATCGGCCACGATCACATCGGGTGCAGCGCCGCTTTTGAGCAGCGCCAACGCCATTGCCAACCCTTCCGCTACCACCACCTCGACCTGCCAGGAGCCCAGCAAGCTCACCAGCGCGTCACGCACCAACGGGTCGTCCTCGATCACAAGCACCCGCAGTGCGGCAATGTCTTCAAAAGAGGAAGGCCGCAGCGGACTGCGCCGCTCATGCGCCACACCGGGCGGCGCCAGGGGCACGCGCAAGCTAAAGCGCGTGCCCCGGCCCAGACTGGAGCG
The DNA here is from genome assembly GCF_010365055.1 of Rhodoferax sp. Taxonomy (GTDB): domain Bacteria; phylum Pseudomonadota; class Gammaproteobacteria; order Burkholderiales; family Burkholderiaceae_C; genus Rhodoferax. The sequence continues at coordinate 23,296 of NZ_JAAFHA010000042.1, read as the reverse complement.
CATTTGCATGGGGGTGCCCAGCAGTTGCGCGCTGCGCTCAACAATGCTGAGCCCCAGCCCCTGGCCCTTGTTGCGATCACGCTCGCCGTTGCCGACCTGGAAAAACTCCTTGAAGACGGCGGCCTGATGCTCAGGCGCGATACCCATGCCACTGTCCCACACCTCGATGCGAACGTGTTGGCCGTCAGCGTCAACTCGACACGCCAACAAAACATGACCGGTGGAGGTGTAGCGCAAGGCATTGCTCAGCAGATTGAGCAAAATGCGATGCAGCAGGGCTGAGTCGCTCAGCACCCAAACCTGCGTCGGGCGCACGCGCAAGCCCAAACCCTTTTGCTGGGCGGTCAACGCCAAACTGGCCCGCAGTTGTTCAAACAGATCCGCCAGCGCAAACGCACGCAATTGCACCGGCACCGCCTGCGTTTCCAGCCTCGACACATCGAGCAGGCCGTCCAGCAACTCCTGCAGCGCCCGCACCGACGCCTCCAGGTTGCCAATCAAATGAGCGGTTGACGCCTCATGCGGCAATTGAGCCAGCCGGGCGACAAACATGCCCATCGCGTGCATCGGCTGGCGCAAGTCATGGCTGGCCGCCGCCAGAAAGCGCGACTTGGACAAGGTCGCGGTCTCAGCTTCTTCTTTTTTTTCGCGCAAGGCCTGCGTCGCCGTGGCAATGCGCTGCTCCAGCTCATCGCGGCCGGACTCCAGCCGCTGCGCCATAACGTTGAGGACTTGCTGCACATCACGCAGGGGGTCATCAGGCAAGACCCGAGCACGCGCCGACAGCTCGCCAGCGCCGATGCGTTCAATCAGTCTTGAGACCCGCGCTATCGGCCGAATCACCCCACGGCCCAAGCGCGCCGCCAGCAAGGCGCCGAACAACAGCCCGCCCAAGGTGATCGCCACGCCCGTGATCAGCATCTGGTTTGCACCTTGGTTCAGCGCCGCGCGGGAAAACTCCACCAGCACATAGCCCAGGACAGGCTGCTCTGCTCGTGCGGGGGCAGCCTCACCCCCTGCATTGACATGCGGTGCATACAAGTCGTCAAGCGGGACCTGACTGGCAAAAATCGGCTGCAGCAGCAGGTCGATCTGGGTGCGGGGCTCAAACTGCTCGCTCTCCAGCAAAGTCAGGCGCGGCAGCGTCGTGTAGCCGGCTTGACCCGCGCGCACCAGAAACCGGCCCTGGGCGTCGACAACGGTCATCGACCGGACATCGGACTCCCGCAAGGCGCCACTGGCCAGGCTTTGCAGATGGCTGACGTTGCCTGAAAAGACCCCGTATTCACAGGCCGTGGCGAGTTGTCGGACGAGCGAGCGGGCACGTTGGCGGTGTGCTGTGTTGATGTCCTCGAAACGGGACAACAAGAACACCGCCGCCAACAAGAAAGCCACCAACGCCGCCGGCAACAGCGCGGCCAACAACATCCGGTTGCGGATACCGTCCAGCTTCATGGCGTCGCCTCAGCGCGCAGCAAGCGCGTGCGCAAGGCCGCAGCGTCAAGGCTCAAGCCAAGTGAACGCGCCACATGATCATTGACGGCCACGCTGAAATCCTGCGAATAGAGCGCCGTAGCCGACAAGGCTTTGCCCTGCAGTACGCCAGCGGCCAGGGTGGCCGCTTGCTGACCGATCTGCTCAGGCGTGACGTGCAGGGACAGCAAGGCGCCGGCCTGCGCATAGGCGGGCGAAAAAGCCACCAGTGGCACCTTGGCCCGAAAGGAGGTGAGCAAAATATTTTGAATACTGCTGCTGTTGAAGACCTGCGGGTCCGCCAGTGCCAGCAGCACATCGGCGCCCTCAACTACGGTCTTAAGCGCCGGAAACAGTTGTCCATCCTGCTCGACGCTGGCCGCAAGCAGGCGCAGGCCCCGGGCTTGGGCAAGCGCATTCAACGCGGATGCCTGTGCTTGGGACTCTGGCCCCCATAGCACGCCAATGTGGCGCGCCTCGGGCAGGGCCAACTGAATCAAGCCCAGTTGCCGGCTCAGGGGCTGATCCAGATACAGCGCCGACAACTGGCTGGACGCCTTACGCCCACTGCTGCGCAATACCCGCTCAAAGCTGCTGCGCGGCAGCAGGACGCACAACACCGGCGCCGGCAGCGTGGCCTGCGCCAGTGCCTGCGCAGCCTGGGCACCGAGCGCCACGAACAGCTTGGGTTTCAAGTTGGCGGTGCCCGCAAATTCAGTGGCCGTGAGCAGCAGCATCTCGTAGCGCGAGCCACCGTTGCGCTGCAGTTCACTTACCAGGGCCTGCGCCGCCTGCGCATAGGCCGGGCTGCGTTCACTGCTGACAATCACGACGGTCACAGCCTGGGCTGTCGACATGGCGCAGCAGCAGAGCCAGCAACTCAGCAGCAGAGAGCGCAGGTGCGCCAGCATCGGGGGCGGGCTCAGTTTTCCAGTTGCAGGGTGACGAAGGCGCGTCGCTCGAAAGAAAATGTCTTGCGTTGATCTGTGTAGGGAGAACCCATGTTCTGCACCACCAGCGCCAGTTCGCCCCGGTTGGAGCCAAAACGTAAGGGCACACCCAGGCGCAGATCCGTGCGGCTGATCGTGCGCTTGCTGTCGGTACCGCCGCTGTGCGGTTTGAACTCGCTGGTGTCCTGATGCATCAGGCTCAGGTCAAGACCGCTGGGAAATTTCTGGAAAAAAGTGAGGGAACTTGCCCGATTGGGCGCCGCCAGGGTCGCTCCTTCATTGGCCGAGTTGATCGACGTGAAAGCTTGGTTGAAGATGAGCTGCGCGCCCTGCCAGGCGCGCCACTTCAACTGGTACTCAAGCCCTTGAATACTTAGATTTTCGCCATTGACGTAATCCGCCGGGCGGGTGTCATTTTTTTGACGCAAGAAGCCATCAAACTGCTCATGAAAGAGGCGCACATCCAGGTCGAGTGCCAGCTTGGGAAAAGCACCCAGATAACCCAGTTCGCGCACCAGCAGGCCTTCGGGCCGGGCCCTGCCGCTGGCCAATATGGATACCGCTTGCGGAACACCTTCGGTTGAGACGTAGCGCACGTCAGAAAATGATTCAAACGTACTCGGTGGCCGCAGCGCCTTGGAAACACCAACTCGCAAGGTTTGCGCGTCCGCCACGTGCCAGTTCAACATCAGTCGCGGGGACACCCCGTCTCCAGAGACGCTGCTGTGTTCCAGCATCAGCCCCGCATTGACGATCAGGTCCCGGGCGGCGCGCCATTCGGCATTGCCGAACAAGCGGCTGAACTCAGTCACAAAAGTTGAGTCCGTGTTGTAGAGCCCTTGGGAGGCCACCTCCTCATGCCGAAATTCACCGCCCCACACCACCCGCAGGTTCGAGTTCAGACGCACCGTATGTTGCAGTGAGACGGCATCACTGCTGGAGCGGCCGCTGGCGTCAAACAGCGCCTGGCCCAACACCGGGCGCCCTGAACTGTTGATTACCGGGCCCACATACATAAAGCTGTCGTCATAAGTCTCTTGGGAGTGGGAATACGCGAACGCCAGATCTTCATCGGCATTGAGAACGCGCCGCCAGTCCACCTGTGCGTAGCCCGACTTAAAGGCGGCGTCGCGCAGGGCGTTGTCAATCTTGCCGGCAATGCCTTTGCCGAATTCAATGACGAGGCCGCCCGCGCGCAGGCCAATCTCATCGCCTGCGCCTGAGCGCACATCGGCCCGCAAGTTGGCGCGGTCAACCTGGTTATGGCCGTTCGAGCCGGCCAGCCCATCGTCGCTGCGGCGGTCCACCGTCAAACGGTAACTGGCATCCGGTTGGCCCCAGCCAATGCGCGCTTGGCCATCGCGCACACCGTTTTCGCCAGCGCCCAGCGTGGCCTGCAAACCCAGGGTGTCGAGCGTGTGGCGCGTGACGATGTTGATGACCCCGAGCAGGGCACGCGCGCCATAGGCCGCCGAGTTGGAGCCACGCAGCACCTCGATGCGCTCGATATCAGCCAGCGCCACGGTCTGCAAGCCCGGGCCCACACTGCCAATGAAGTAGGGGGAATAGACCGAGCGGCCGTCAATGAGAACCTGGATGCGGTTGGAGTAAGAGTCAAAACCCCCGTGGTAGCTGGCCAGTGGCGCGCCGGTTTCAAATGAAGTGCTGGTCTGAAAGCCAGGCACCAGGCGCAGCAGGTCGGCCACATCGCGCGCACCCGACAAGCGAATCATGTCGCGGTCAATGATGGTGACCGCGCCGCGCGTCTCGTCCAAGCGCTGCGGTAGGCGCGACACCGACAGCACAATCGGCATCTCGGCCAGAAAATCGGCCTCGGACAGCGCGCTGGCGTGCGTGGCCGCCGCTTGATGCGGGTCAGGCGCCTGCGCGATGGCCAGGTTGACGCTGGCGAACAGAACAAGCGCTGCACCCCAAGGGCGCAAGGCAAAACGTAACGGTTTGTTTCTCATCGGGTCAATGTACCCGATTGCCCCGCCTCGCCCCGTGGCGACATCAGAACTGCCGCGCGGCCCGCGCTCCTGAACGCCATAATGAAGTCACCATGGCCAAATCCGCACATTCCAAACCTGATCTCACCGACGTTACTGCAACCGACGCCCGCAACGGTCTGCGCCACAAAGTCGGCGACGCCATCCTGGGGCTGGTGTTGCGCGTGCCCGGCTCCAGCGAACACGAAATGGCGCAGCCCGACAAGCGCGCCCGTGCCCTGGGGCGCACCGCCGCCCGCCAGGCGGGTGTGATGGCCGGGTCGCTGGCGCTGCCACCGGGCTTTCTGGGCTGGCTGACGGTGCTACCGGAACTGGTGGGGGTCTGGAAGCTGCAGGCGCAACTGGTGTCGGACATCGCCGCGGTCTACGGCAAGCACGCCACGCTGGGGCGCGAGCAGATGATTTACTGCCTGTTCAAGCATGTTTCGGCGCAGCTGTTTCGCGATGTGGTGGTGCGAGTGGGCGACCGCTTTATTGTCAAGACCGCCTCGCTGGGTTTCATCCAGTCGGCCGCGCGCTTGCTGGGCGTGAAGGTAACGCAGCGCATCATCGGCAAGAGCGCCACCCGCTTTGTGCCACTGCTCGGCGCCATCGGCGTCAGCGCTTACGCCTACTTTGACACGCAACAAGTGGCCAAAACAGCGATCGAGTTGTTTGCTAAAGAAATTGTGCTCGATATTTAGATAAAATAAGCCTCTAGCCCGCGTGTAATATGCGTTTATAGCTATATATTATATAGCAACTTTCAAGCTTCTGGCGGCTTGTATTCCTTGATTTCCTTGACTTCGGCGTCAATCACATTGGCGTCATCGCGCCGGGGTGGCGCGCCGTTCGCCGGTGGGCGATAAAAGCGCTGCCACGTCCCTTGCCGGTTGAACTGAAAGGTCCAGGGGCTCACGGGCTGCCCGGTCAGCTTGGCCCACAACGCGCGCAGCAGCCACAGCAGCAACACCAGCACGGCCACCGCCAGCAAACTGGCCATGAAAATCAAGCCAGCCAGCAGCAGCGCCACGCGCACCAAAAATCCAAAAATCGTATTCATCATCACTTTCAATTCAGAGCATCCCTGATGCAGCCAGAATAGTCCATTCGGCAAACCCCCATGAGGGCCAAGGAACTTTCGGGATTCAACGCAGAAAGCACTTGCGGCCGCAGCCCGACATTGCAAGCCCAGGGCTCGCCACGCTACATGGCCCGCAACACGCCCCCGGAGCGCCGCAACACGGCATAGGCGGGCAGGCCTTGCAGCATGCGCCGCCCAAAGCCCATGGTGAGCAGGCGCCGGTCATAGCAGATCACGGTCGCCACGTCGTCTTCGGTGCGGATCGCGCGCCCGGTCCATTGCAGCAGCCGAATGCCGGCAGCGGGCACCACCAATTCTGAAAACGGGTCACGCCCGACACTTTTGAGCCATTCGGATCGCGCTTCTTCGACCGGGTCCGAGGGCGGGCTGAAGGGCAATTTGGCAATCAACACGGTTTCACACAGCCGCCCCGGCAAGTCCAGCCCTTCGCCAAAGGATTGCAGGCCAAAGATCACCGAGGGCCGACCCGACTCGACCCGCGCTTGGTGCATGGCCAAGAGGCGCGTGCGGGGCAGTTGCCCCTGCACCAGTACCACGTCCTGCAGCGTAGGGCTCAACGCATCGACCGCCGCCTTCATTTGCACGCGCGAGGTGAACAGGGCCAACGCGCCGTGTTCGATCTGGCTCAGATCCAGCAGCAGCTCGGCCACCAGCTCGCGCGTGTAGGCCTCGACGTTCTTCGGGTCGGCCGCAGTTTCGACCACGATCAGGCGGCCTTGGGCGGCATAGTTGAAGGGGCTGGCGACCTCCAGCGTGGACACCGTCGCATCGTTGTCGAGCCCAGCTTCCTGCAGAAAAAAATCAAAGCTGCCGCAACTCGTCAACGTGGCCGAGGTGATGACCGCGCCGCGCACCTGGCGCCACAGGCTTTGCTGCAACAGCGCGCCCGGCACGATCGGGCAGGCGTGGGCGCTCATGAAAACCAGGCCAGAGCTGGTGTCAGACTTGAGCCACTTGGCCAGCGGCTGCGGCTCGTGCGCCAGCAACATGGCGCTGGTGGCCAGCACACTGGAGAGCTTGGGCGCCAGCGGCCCGAGCTTGGCGTACAGGAGCGAACTGCTCAGCGCCAGCGCCGGGTCTTCCTTGGCCCGGCGCTTGAGCTCGGCGCCCAGAGCTTCGAGCACACTGGACAAGCCACGGGCGTGGCCCTGAATCAGCGTCATCGGGTCCAGTAAGACACTGGGCAGCACACCGTTCTTGAAGCGCTGGGTGCCGTCATAACCGCTGCCGCCGCTCTGCAACAAGTCCATGGCGATGCGGCCGACATCGAGCAGGGCGGTCTTGAGCTGCTGCGCCAGCGTGTTCACGTCCTGCTCGGGCACGCGGTTGATTTTCTCGCTCACCTCCAGCAGGATTTTGGGCAGTTTGTCGAGCCAGCGCAGGCTTGACAGCTCCATGCTGCTGGAGAACTGGTCCAGCGCGACAGCTGGCAGGTGGTGCCCTTCGTCAAACACCACCAGGCATTTTTCCAGCTCGGGCAACGCATTCATGCCCAGCGAGGCCAGCACCAGGTCGTGGTTGGCAACGATGACATTCGCTTCGGCCAGTTGCGTGCGCGCCAGGTAGTAGCTGCAGTCGCGAAAGCGCGGGCAATGGCGCGCGGTGCAGCTGTGGCGCTCGGCGGCCACGGCCGACCAGTCGCGCGCATCGGGCTGCTCGGCCAGCTTGTCGCGGTCGCCGTCCCATTTGCCCTGGGCCAGGGCGCTGGCGAGCGTGTCATAGAGCTTGAAGCGGCGCTCCTCGGAGTCCACGCCCTGCAACTGGGCGGCAAAGGCCGCGCGTGGCGGCGGCGTGTCTTCATCCACGCCAAACAGCTCGTCGCTGAGTTCATCGCCGCCGGGGCCAGCCAGGCGCTCGAGCTTGAACTTGCAGACGTAGCGGCCCCGCCCCTTGGCCAGCGCAAAGACAAAAGGCGTCTCCAGCACGGCGGCCAGCGCCGGCAGGTCCTTGGTCATCAGCTGCTCCTGCAGCGCCACCGTGGCGGTGGAAATGACGACCCGGGTCTTGCGCGCCAGCGCCAGCGCCACCGTGGTGGCGAGGTAAGCAGCCGACTTGCCCACGCCAGTGCCGGCCTGAATCACCGCAATTGACTTGTGCGGCTCGCCATGGTCGCCCAGCGTCACCCCCGACAAGGTGCTGGCAATCTCCTGCGCCATGTCGCGCTGGCCCGGACGCGAGCGAAAGCCCGCAGTGGCGTCCACCATCTGGTCAAAAGCGGCCAGCGACAGGCCCGCCAGGTCGTCGTTACTCAAGCGAATGGCCCCCGATTGGGTTGTTTGGATTGATTTTGCACAGCGGCTATTACACCGCCTTCACGACCTCGGCCGCCCAACACCCGTTCAAAAAGGGCTTTGTGCTGTGGGAAAGACAGCGTCACGCCGCCACGCTGGCAAACTGTTTGGTCACGAAGGCCCAGATCATGCGCGAGGCATCAGGCCCGGCCGGGTCGCTGTAGGGCTGGCCGGCAGCGCCGCCGCTCCAGCCATGGCCCAGACCCTGGACGGCGCACACGGTAGCGACCAGTTGGCCGTCGGCCCGGTAATCGGTGAGGATCGCGGCATAACGTTTGCCGCGCTGGACCGTGCGCGGCTGGCCCGCTTTGGCCTGCACCCGCGTCGCCCACAGCCGCGCGGCGTCGGCGCCGTTGCTGGGTGAAACGACGCCATCCGCACTGCCATGAATGACCAGTAACGCCGGCAAATGAGTGCCTGGCGGCAGGGGCGCCAGCGTCACATCGGCGGCGCGGCGCCCGCGCATGGCCGTCATCGCGCTGACCGACGAGTGGGCCACCCCCGGCGCGATGCCGGAATGCATCACGATTGCCCGAAAGTGTGTCGGCTGCAGCGCGCCCACCAGCGCCGCCATCCCGGCGCCGGCCGAAAAGCCGGCGATGGCGATGCGTGCCGGGTCGACCGCCTGCTTCAGGCAGACCTGATCGATCGCCGCCATGATGGCAGCCGCCTCGGCCTGCGCGCGGCCGGTGCGGGTGTCAAACCAGTTCCAGCAGCCTTGCGGGTTAGAGAGCCGATCTTGCTCCGGGTACAGCACCAGAAAGCGCTGGCGGTCGGCGAGCCGGTTCATCTGGCTGATGGCGGCTAGCGCCTTCGCGTCTTGCGAGCAACCGTGCAGCATCACCAGCAAGGGCAGGCGCTCGTTGCGCCGCACGCTAGGGGGCTGGTACAGGCGGTAGCGCCGCGCACCGGTGGCGCCAAGCGTCACACCCGTGCGCCAGCCGGGCGCTGCGCGGGTGGATTTTTTGGCGCTGGCCTTGAGCGGCCTGGGCGCAGCACGCAAGGCCTGCGTCACGGCTTGGGCGCCTGCACTCATTGCCGTGCGCGTCATGGCCCTCATCGTGCGCTGGAGTGAGCGGCCCCAAAGGTTGCCGGTTGTGCGTCTTGTCATGCGGTTGGGAATCAGGGTTGTTGGTGCATTGGATGGGCCAGGCCCGAGGCCCGGTCAGGCTCAGGTCGATGGTCACGACTCGCTCAAGCCCATCGAGCATGCTCATTTGCGGCAAGCGAGTCTGTTCGCTGGCATACCGACGGGGCAGACTGCAAAGATTACAACCACGGCATGATTATCCAAATAATTTATGCCTAATAGCGCTGGGGCCCTCGTCCCTTATGCTTGGCATGCTATTGATTTATATAAATGGCAAGCGTCACCGGGCGGTCCAAACCAAGTGCTATGCTGCACGCCCCAACACAGGAAGATTAGCGATGCAAGAAGGAACGCGCCTGGCGGCGGTCGATTTGGGCTCCAACAGCTTTCGCCTTGAAATTGGTCGGATTGAGCACGGTCAGTTCTTTCGCACGGAATACCTGAAGGAAACCGTGCGACAAGGCAGTGGCTTGGATCTTGAACGCAATTTGACGCAGGACGCGATGCAGCGCGGCTGGGATTGCCTGGCCCGTTTCGGCGAGCGCCTGGCCGGTTTCAACAGGGCCGAGGTGCGCGCCGTGGCGACGCAAACGCTGCGCGAAGCGCGCAACCGCGACGAATTCTTGACGCCCGCCAAGGAACTGCTGGGCTTTCCGATTGATGTGATCTCGGGCCGGGAAGAGGCCCGTCTGATCTACCAGGGCGTCGCCCAAGCACTGCCGCACGGGAACGAGCGCCGCCTGGTGATTGACATTGGTGGGCGCTCGACCGAGTTGATTCTGGGCCAGGGCTTCGAGCCCAGCCAAATGGAGTCGTATCGGGTCGGCAGCGTGGCCTGGTCATCGCGTTATTTTCCCGACAACCAGTTCACCTCGCGTGCCTTTGAAATGGCCGAAATTGCAGCCAAGGCGGTGCTGGACGAGGCGCTCAGCATCTACCGGCGCGACGCCTGGGATGTGGCCTACGGCTCGGCCGGTACCGTGAACGCGGTCGCTGACGTGTTGGCCGCCGCGGGTTGGCCGACCAGCCACGTCAGCCGCGCCGGTCTGGACTGGCTGCAGGACAAGCTGCTCAGCGCGCAAAGCGCTGACCGCGTGCGCCTGGCGGGTATGCGCGAGGACCGGCGCGCCATCATTGGCGGCGGTCTGAGCGTTCTGCGGGCGGTGTTCGACTTGCTGCAGATCGACCAGATGGAGCAGGCCATCGGCGGCCTGCGTCACGGACTGCTGTTTGACTTGATGGGCAGCGCGCAGGACGAGTCGGATGTGCGCGCGCGCTCGGTGCAACGGCTGGCGGCCAAATTTGGCAGCAACACGGCGCATGGCTTGCGCGTGGGCCAGGTGGCCAAGACTCTGTTGGCACAGCTTCAAAGCAGCACCTCCAATGCGCAAAACCCAGCGGCCAACCCGGCTGAAGAGCGCTTGCACCGCAAGCTCGAATGGGCGGCGCAATTGCATGACATTGGCAGCCACATCTCGCACAGCGACTACCACAAGCACGGCGCCTACATCCTGGACAACGCCGATGCGATGGGTTTCACCCTGCCCGAACAGCACAGACTCAGCCTGCTGGTGCTGGGACACCGCGGCAAACTGCGCAAACTCGATGTCGACTTTGCTGACGAGCTGTTTGTGCAACAGCTGCTGTGCCTGCGCCTGGCGGTGATCTTGTGCCACGCCCGGCGCGACCCCGACTTGGGCGGTTTGAGCCTGACGCGCGCGCGCAAGGCCAACGCCTTCCACCTGGACTGGCGGGCCGGCTGGGCCCAGGCCTTTCCCCAATCCGCGCACCTGCTGCGCGAAGAAGTGCTGGCGTGGCAAAAGACGCCATGGTCGTTGACGCTGGGCGAGAGTTGAGCTCCAGCGCGCCCACGCGCAAGCGCAAGCGCGGCAGCCGAAGCTTGACAAGCTTCGGTTGAACTATATAAACTGTATAAATCGTTATTTTCAAGGAACACACCATGGCAAGCACAGCTGACAAATCGATCAACAACACACCCAGTGCGACCCAAGGCCAGGTACCGGTCCAGGCTGCGCCTTTGACGAGCGCCAAGGCGCCGGTAAAGGCCGCACGCAAGCCGGCCGCAAAAAAGCCAGCTGCACCCGTCAAGGCCACGGCCAAAGCGGCGGTGAAACCGTCCGTCAAAGCGGCAGTCAAGCCTTTGGTCAAGCCCGCAGCCAAGGCAGTGAGCAAGGCGGTGACACCGCCTAAGACCGACAAGAGCAGCAAAGACAAGAAGCCCAAGCTGGTGCGGGACAGCTTCACCATTCCCAAGGCTGAATACACCGTCTTGGATGAACTCAAGCAACGTAGCGGCAAACTGGCGGTGGCGGCCAAGAAGAGCGAATTGATCCGCGCCGGCATCAAGGCGCTGGCCGCCATGTCCGATGCGGCGCTTTTGGCAGCCTTGAAAGCCGTGCCCGCGATCAAGACCGGGCGGCCGAAAAAGTAATTGCCAACGCCGGCGCTGTGCGCGCCAGGCTCGCACAGCCCGCGCCATGAACTCACACCACCTTTTGAGTCAGGCCTGCCATGCCACTGAACAACATTCTCATGTGTCTAGCCTTGACCGGCTTGTATGAACCCTCTGCGGTCCAGCAGTTGCCGGACGGGCGTTTCCTGGTGGTTGAAGATGAAAAACAGCAGCCCTTGAGTCTGGTCAGCATCAGTCTGGAAGGCAAGGTCAGCAGCAAGGCGCTAAAGGCCGGACTGTTCCAGTGGGGCGACACCTTTTGGAAGCTCGACGACCTTGAAGCGCTGGCGCTCGACCGCTCGGGCTACATCTATGCCAGCACCTCCCATTCACGCAACAGCAGCGGCGACGAGAAGAAGGCCCGCGACAAACTGGTCCGCTTCAAAATCGAGGGGGACAAGGTGGTCGGGCCACAGGTGGTCACCGGTCTGAAATCCGCTTTGGCAGCAAAGCACCCGGTGCTGGCCGCTGCGGCTGCCCTGCGCGATGTCAAGACTGACGGCGGGCTCAATATCGAGGCGATCGAGATCAGCCCCGACCAGCGACTGCTGATCGGCTTTCGCAGTCCGCTGCAGGGCAGTCGGGCCATCATCGCCAGCGTCGAAAACCCCGGCGCCATGTTTGATGCCGGCGCGCCAGCGCAGGTCGCCCCCGCGCTGCATACGCTCGACCTTGGCGGCAACGGTATTCGTGGCATGGCCTACATTCCCGCCCTGGGCGGTTACCTGATCATCAGCGGCCCGGTTTCCCGTGAATCGGGCCATTTTGGACTCTGGCTCTGGAACGGGGCACCCGCGGCGCCGGCGCGCTGCGTCACCGTGCCGGGTTTGCCGGGCTTCGAGCATGCAGAAGGGGTGAGCGCCGCGCTGATTGACGGCCAGCCGCGCATCCTCATCGTCAGCGACGACGGCAACCGGCAAGAGGGGCGTTACGCCCGCTATGTGCTGCTGGACCCCGCGCAACTGCAGATCGCGCCCTAAGCCGCCAGCGCGCCAACCAACCCGAAAGCCCCCTTTCCCATGGACGATTCCCATCTGGCGCTGCGTTTCGCCGTGGCCATCGGCCTGGGCATGCTGCTGGGCCTGGAGCGTGAACGCAGCAAGGTGGAGGACGGCGGCGCGGGCGTGCGCACTTTTGCGCTCATCGCCCTCAGCGGCGCCCTGGCCGGCCATCTCGGCCAGAGCCTGGGGCTTGACTGGCTGGCGCTGGCGCTGTTCGTCGCCGTAGCGGCGCTGATTGTCGGCATGTATGTGGTGACGGCGCAGCACGGCGACACCGGCATTACCACCGAGGTATCGGCCTTGCTGGCTTTCTTGCTGGGCCTGCTGTGCGCGCGGGACCAACTGCAGCTGGCGAGCTGGATCGCGGTGGCCATGGCACTGTTGCTTGCGCTCAAGGACTGGCTGCACCAGCTGGCTCGGCATATCAACGCCACCGATGTCGAGGCGACTTTGAAATTCAGCATCGTCACGCTCATCATCCTGCCGCTGGTGCCCGACATCAATTACGGGCCACCGCCCATGGACGTGGTCAACCCGTACCAGATCTGGCTGATGGTGGTGTTGATCTCGGCGCTGAACTTCAGCAGCTACCTGCTGATCAAGATCGTGGGGGCCGAGCACGGCGTGGGCCTGGTCGGCCTGCTGGGCGGCCTGGCCTCAAGCACCGCCGTCACGCTCGGCTTCTCGCAGCGCAGCCGGCAAACCGATGCAGACGCGTCGGCGCTGGCGCTGGGCATTGTGCTGGCCTGGACCGTGATGTTCTTCCGCGTTGCGCTCATGACCGCGCTGATCAGCTGGGACCTTGGCCGCCAGATCGCCTGGGCGATGGGCTTGCTGTGCGTGGCCGGCCTGGGCGCGAGCTATTGGCTGTGGCAGCGCAACCGCAAGCGCGAACGCGGGCACGTCGAGCCTGGCAACAACCCGTTTGAGCTCGATCAAGCGATCAAGTTTGGGCTGCTGTTTGGCGTGGTGCTGCTGGTCGCCCGGGCGGCGCAGGTCTATCTGGGCGATCTGGGCCTTTATGTGGCGGCCGCCGTAGCGGGCTTGACCGACGTCGACGCCATCACCCTCGCCATGGCCAACCTTGTGCACGGCGATGCCTCCAACCTGCAGGTCGCGGCGCGCGCCATCGTGATCGCCGTCATGGCCAACACCTTGACCAAAAGCGCCATGGCCATCGGTATGGGCTCAGCCGAACTGCGTCGCATCACGCTGCCGATTGCCATCGGACTGCTGGCCACGGGCGCCGTTGGTGCGCTGTTGCTCTGAAAAATCCAAGTCGCGTCCGCGGGCGACAACGAGGCGCAACACCGGTTGGGCGCACCTTCATCGCTAAATTTTCAACGTCCATGCGATCGTCACGGGCTTGTCACATGACAAAACTATGCTCTTGTCTTTTATCAGCCAGGAGCTTTTTTCATGTTCAACCGTCGAGTTTTAGGTCTTGCCCTTGTTGCCGCAACCCTGGCCGGATGCGCCACCGCGCCTCACCCGGCATCAGTGGCAGACATCATTGCCAAGAACCCGTCACTGAGCACAATGAACGGCTTGATCACCCAGGTCGGCCTGAATGCCACGCTTCAAGGCGCTGCCCCTTTCACGGTCTTCGCGCCAAGCAACGAAGCGTTCAAGTTGGTGCCAGCCAAAACCATGGATGACTTGGCAAAACATCCGGAAAAGCTCAAGGATGTTTTGGGGTTCCACGTCATCGCGCAGAAATTGACAGCAGCGGATGTCAAAAACAGCAATGCAAAAGCCTTGAATGGCGGCTCAGTCGCACTGTCCAGGGCCGGCGACTTCGTCATCGTTGAATCTGCCATGGTGACGCAATCAGATATTCAAGCAAGCAATGGTGTGGTTCACATCATTGACGCTGTTCTGCTTCCACCGCAAAAGAAGTGAGGGCGCCTGTGTTTGACTGGACCCGCCGCAGCGTCTTGCGCGGTGCAGCAAGTCTGGCGGCCAGCGCCGCAGCGCCAGGCTGGTCCCAATCCGGCAAGGCTGCAGGTGCCCCGCGCGCTTTGGCCGTGGCCCAGATTGTCGACAGCACACCAGGCCAGTTGGACGTATCACGGGACTTTCTGATTGGGTCCCGCGCTGGCTGGCAGGAGATCAACAAACAAGGGGGTGTCAACGGACGCACTATCCAGCATTTGGTCCTGGAGGTCGACGGCAGCGCCGCCAGCCTGCGCGGCGCCCTTGATACGATCCAGAAAACGGCCAATTGCGTGGTCCTCTCTGGCACCGCGGGAGACCGTGCCGCCAGCGAGCTCGTGGCATTGTTGAAGCAGGATCAGCACGACATGGCGCACGTTGCACCCTGGCTGCAAAATTCTGATCTGGATGGTGACCCTCGCACCTTCCCAATTTTCGCCTCACGTCAGGATCAAATCGCACAAGCCATTAAATCGCTGTCTTTGATGGGTGTACCCGAGATGGGAGCCGTCTACGCGTCTGAACAGGAGTACTCGCTGTACCGCAAGGATGTTGAGCGGGCGAGCGTTGCCTTGAAAATAAGACTGTTGTCTTTCAAACCAACTGGAGGCCTGACACAACTTGGAAAAGGCCTGAACGCTGAAACGCCCCGGATTCTATTGTTTCTAGGCGGAACACCAGAGCTCGTTCAATTTACCCAGAGCATTGACAAGCAGGCTCGGCAACGTTACGTGCTTGCGCTGGCGGATGTGAACCTGCAAACCCTCATGCAAATGGGTGCATCGCGTCACACACCGATCATGGCCACACAAGTCGTCCCGATGGTCAACGCCTCTGTGCCCATCGTGAAGTCCTACCGTCAGACACTGGCTCGGCTTTTTGATGAACCGCCAACTCCCCAGAGCCTGGCCGGCTATATTGCCGCACGCTACACCAGTGAAGTATTGAGCACCGTGCAAGGCGCCCTGACGCGTCAGACTGCCTTGCTGGCATTCCAACAGCGTCAGGTCGTTGACTTGAACGGGTTTCGCGTCAGCTTCAATGCCCAAGGACGAGGCGGCTCGTACGTTACACAAAGCATGATCACCCCGGACGGTCGACTGCTGGGCTGATGACCCTCAGCAACTGCTGAAGTCAAGGGTATCGCGCACCAGCAGACCCACACCGTGGGTCTTGGCGTCATGCTTGGCCCGTGCCGCCACCGACGCGACCTGCTCGGCATTGGCATACTCGTCGCGCGCGACTTTGACGGCACCGATCGAGATCGTGGTCAAAGGGAAGAAGCGGGACACCCCGTGGCGGTCTTCGGCTTGAATGCCGCCCGCCGAGCGGGCTTGCGGGTCAAACAGCGCAACGGCGCACTCGGCGAATTCAGTGATGAACTGCTCACACTGCACTTGCCAGTCGGCACTTTGATACAGGATGACGAAATCGTCGCCGCCGACATGCCCGACAAAATCACGCCGCGGATCACAGTGAGCCAGGGCGAGCCGAGCCACCAGGCGAATCATTTCATCGCCGCGCCAGTACCCGTACTGGTCGTTAAAGGGCTTGAAATGATTCAAATCAGCGTAGCAGGCGACAAAATCAACGCCGCTTTGCAGGAGCCGCTCAATGTGCTGGCTGATCGGAATGTTGCCTGGCAAAAAAGTCAAGGGGTTGGCGTGGCGGGCCGCTTCAATGCGTGTTTCGGTGACTGATCGAACGAGTTGATCACCGGTGCCCAGACCGACATATCGACCGTTGTCCGTCACAATAAAACCATCGGCCAGGTAACGCTGGTCATCCGAGGTGAGAATGCCAATCAGCTCGTCAACATTGTGGTGGCGCTCGATCAAGCGGGGTTCCCGATTGGCATGCACCCCGCACGGCTTGCGACCCCACACCTCGCGGTAATACAGTTTGCTGTATTCGTTCATGAAACGCGAACGGTTGATGATCCCCACCGGGCGGGTGCCATCAACAACTGCCGCTGCGTGCAGCTTGGTGTGCGTCATAAACAGCGTCGCCAATTCATCGTTGGTCGCATCCAACCCGACAGCGGGCGCCTCCAGCACCAACAGGCGCTTTAAAGAGCCCGCGTTGGACGCCCGCCGCAACTCCGGGAACACGGCGACGCGGCGGTCCTGCATCACGGCCATGGCCGGTTCTTCGATCTGCTCCCGCGGCAGAGCTGTTGGACGCCCAAGAAGAAATCCCTGCCCGTAAGAAATGCCGAGATCGCGCAACACCCGCAAGTCATCCTCGGTTTCAATGCCTTCGGCCACCAGTGCGGTATCAAAGATAGTGGCAATTTGTTGCAAGGCCTGAATCGTCTTGACTTTGTCGGCGTGCAGGCTGAGGTCCTTGGTGAAGTACTTGTCGATCTTCACAATCTCGGGCTTGAGTTGCGACCACAGGCGCAGACTCGACCGACCATCACCAAAATCATCCAGTGCGATGGAGACGCCGACCGCACGCAGCTCGCCCACGACACTTGCGAAGTAATCCATGTCGGTCACCCGCTCATACTCGGTGATCTCCAGCACCAGCCGGCGCGGCAAAACACCCAAGCCGCTGACCAGTTCGATCAGGGCATCACGCCCGCATTGTTTCAAAACCTGTACCAGCACTTGCGCGCTGATATTGACAAACAGTCGTCCGTTTTGAAGCAGCGTGCCCCACTGATCCAGTGCGGCGATGACGCAAAGGGTTTCAAACTCGAAGTTCAGACTCTCATGTGCTGCGGCTGCCAACAGCACATCGGGTGTATGAAATGAAGTGCCTTGTGGCCCGCGAATCAGGGCTTCATGGGAATAAATGGCACCATCGAGCAGCGACACAATGGGCTGATAGACCGGGTGGAGCCCGGTGCCGCGCATCAAGGCAGCGAGTGGCCCGCACCCGTGCCGCACGGCATAGGAACGCGTCACCATCAACATCGCCCTGGCACTGCCCATCTGGCTGTGACGCGCATCAACTGAGTTGAATTCAATTGCAGGCCGTGCAGTTGCTGCGCCCGGTTGAACCCTGTTCAAGAGCATTGCTTTCTTTCAAAAAAAGGCATTGTTTTAGTCTGGCAGGCTGTCGGCACCGTCAGCGAAAGGCCAGGGCAAGCGCCGGCAATCGAAACTGCCCCGCCATGTCGCGCAAATCGCCAGCCTGCACCTGCAAACTCTGGGCAGCGGCCGCGGACTCCTCGACGACGGCAGCGTTCTGCTGGGTCATTTGATCAAGACGACTCAGAGCCGCATTGATACTCAGCATGCTGGCGCTTTGCTCACGGGTGCCGGTGCTGATGTCGCCAATCATCTGGACGACCCGCGCCACTGCATCATCGATGGTGCTCATGGTGTCACGCGCCTGGCGTACATGGAGAGTGCCAAGTTCTGCCTTGTCCACCGAGACGCCAATCAAGCACTTGATTTCCCGCGCCGCCACGGCGCTACGGTTGGCCAGCGCGCGAACTTCGGCGGCCACCACCGCAAAGCCGCGCCCGTGCTCACCGGCGCGAGCAGCCTCAACGGCGGCATTGAGCGCCAGGATGTTGGTCTGGAAAGCGATGCCGTCGATAACCGCCGTGATCTCCGCAATCTGTTGCGACGATTGACTGATGTCGCTCATGGTCTGCATCACTTCGGTCATGGCCTTGCGGCCGGCTGTTGCTTCTACCGCTGCCGATCTGGCCAATGCTTCGCCGCGTGATGCTGCCGCCAAGGACTGATGCATGGTCGCCGCGATCTGTTCCACCGCAGCGGCGGTCTGCTGCAGAAAGGAGGCCGCCAGTTCGGTTCGGCTGGAGAAGTCAAGATTACCCGCTGCAATCTGCGTGGCGCCTTCGGCTACACCATGACTGGCCCCCTGAACTTCAGACACCAAGGTGTGCAAGGAGGCCTGCATACGGCTCAGCGCAGCCAGCAGGCGACCACCTTCATCTCGATCATGTCCTTCAATGGGGTCACTCAGGTCCAGCGCCGCGACACGATTGGCCGCAGCAACCGCTCGCTCAATGGGTCGGGTGATGGCTCTTACCAGCCAAACCGACAACAGCCCTCCCAACACCAGCGCACAACAGCCAAAGAGAACCAAACTCCATTGCGCTGACCGACTCAAGCCAGCTATGTCAACCACAGTGGCGTCGATCCTGGCTTGCCGGGACTCCCGCAGCCGACCTATGCCATCCAACAGGGCCCGCGCGGTTGGCGTGAAACGGCTCGCATACACCTGTTCAATGTTGGCCGTGACTCCGCCATCGCGGGCGAGACTCAACTCCTGCCGCGCTTTCAGAAAATCACGATTGGCCTGCAGCATGTGCCCAAGCATCAATTGATCATCGGGACTGGTCAGTCGAGAGCCCAATTGACGCAGCAATTCGTCCACTACGGCGGTCGTCTGCTCAATCTCTGGAATCAGCGCGTCCCCGACCTGGGGTTCAGAGCTTAGAGCGAATGCCTTGGAGCGCGCCACGTTAACGGAGAGATGGCGGTACAAGTCCACCGCCAGACGCTCGGTTGCCATGGCGTCGTCGACCATCTGAGCGGTCTCGTGGGACACCCGCTGCAAAGACCAGATCCCCATTGCCAAGCCGACCAGCGCAACGGCCAGAGCAAGCGATAGGAAAGACAACATCTTTTGGAAAAACGACCCCACCTGACTCACATGTGACAGCCACGCGATCAGTTTCATCAGATGCCTTGGGCAACTAGAAAGTGCTTGCGATAGCGGGGCGGCAAGTCGTTGATGCGCATCAGCATGGGGAGGTCAGCCGTGTTGAAATCCGGATCCCAGGCGGGTGCGCCGAGAATCTTGGCGCCCAGTCGCAAATAGCCCTTGATCAAGGCCGGCGGCTCAACGGACAGGCTGTGGTCCAGCCGATCCACGGGCAGCGGCAAGCGCGGATGCACATGGTGCTCAATCGGTGCCAGATGCGTTGCCTTGAGTTGATGCCAGATGCTGGCGGCCACATTGCCGCTGACGATGCCGTTATGCAGCATGGGAATGCTGGCGCAGCCAATCATGGTGTCGAGCTTGTTACGCACCATGAAGTCGGCCAGTGCCCCCCACAAGGCCATGATCACGCCCCCGTGGCGGTAGTCCGGATGCACGCAACTGCGCCCCAGCTCTACCATGCGATCACGCAGGCTACGCAGGCGGGTGAGGTCAAATTCGAGGTCGCTGTAGGTGCTGCCAACGCGCCGGGCTTGGGCCGGCGTGAGCAGGCGGTAGGTTCCCACCACCTCCTGGGTCAATTCGTCGCGCACCAGCAGATGCTCGCAATAATTATCAAACAAATCCACATCGTGACCGGGCAAATTCGTATCCAGCCGGGCCCCCATTTCCTGGGCGAAAACCTTGAACCGCAGGCGCTGCGCTTGGCGAACTTCATCCACGTGTTGCGCCCATGAAACCACGAGCGCGCCGCGCTCAGCTGGCGCGACAGATTCGGGAAGCGCTGCCAGCAGAGGCGAGTGAGTTCGATGAAGCAAGCCCCGGGGCAAAGACAGCGGGGACAACGGAAAGGTGGGGCTGGGTAGTTCTCGCATGTCATGCTCCTTTGGATAAATGGACAAACCGGATTGACTCGAAGTGACCCCGATCTTGGCGGTCTCGCGTGACAACCCGGTGGCAATTTCATGGCAGTTTCGTGACATGATTTACGCTTGCAGTTGTTCGACCGTAGTGCGCAAGTCAGCCCCCCAGACGCGCCACATCACGCGTGGAGTCACGCTGAATAAACACCGTGCCACGGTGGGAAGCCAGTGCGCCAATCAGGGAGCCAACGCCAACCCTCGACCTGGTCTCGGCAGCCCTTGTCATCAAACTGTCACGCCCTCTATCCAGAATGACTTTCGGATTCCGCCACGAATAGAGAACTCTCATGCTCAAAGAGAAAGCTGTCGCGTCACTGGGCCAGCAGTCCCTGTTGATGCCTGCGTGGGTCAAGGCTGCTCTATTGGCCAATGATCGCCTGAAGCTGTATCTGTCGATGCTTCAGTCAGCCGCCCAGCATGCCAACTCACCGGAGTCACCGCTTGTGGACTGGGGGCGCGACCTGGCGCAAGTCGGATTGCATGACTCAGGGTGGCTTCAGGATTTGGTCAAGACCGCGTACTTTGATGAGCGAACGCTGATCATTCCTCAACTGCGTCAACTGCTGGACGCCCTGTCCACTGACCTGTCCATCATGGCTCGACCGCTTTGCGACAGTAGTCGGGAGATCGACCCGGATCTGGTGGCCCGACGTGAGCTGTGGCTTCAAAGACTTCATGCGTTGGAGGATGATGAAGGACTGGCCCGTGAGTCACTGGCTGACTTGACCCAGGGCAACCGAAAGCATGGAGACAGCTTCCATATCCTGGTGATGGATCTGCACAAGCAGCTCAACGCGATGGCCAGCGAGATTGCCACCGAGAATCTGGAGGGTGCCCATGTCTGGCAAATAGAGGATGCGGATCGTCCGCTGATCCGGGCATTCATGCGCGGATTGCAGCGCACGGCACCGCTGAAGTTTTCTCATCCGGGCCTGGACACCGCTGTGACCCGCGATGGCGCGCGGCTTCTGATCCAGAACGACATCGGAACCAACGATGTGCACGTTCTTGTGATCGAAGTGGCGCAGCGCAGGATCAGCCTTACCTATTCCGACCTGCACGGCGCACGCTTTGATTTCTTTCGAGACATGCTCGAAGTGGTCGGCTTTGAGTGGACTGTGTTCGACCCGATGACGTCCGACGGCCTCAATGCTGGCAAGCCCTACCAGGTGGGCAAAGCCACATTCCAAGCACAGGAAGACGCCCGCCTGATGGACGCCCTGGAAGCAGCCGCCTCGCGCATCGTGTTCGTCATCGACTGGAACCGTGCCCGCAAGCGTCTGCAGAACTTCGTGCGAAAGCCGCAGGCAGTTGCCATCCTGCATCACGCCGCGAAGCAGGAGTGGGGCCACATGGCCTGGCTGCTGGCGGGTGGAGAGCGACTGGTCTTCAATGCCATGCAAGCCGTGGACAGCGAGGCATTTCGCGTCGGCGATCGTCTTGACGAGGTGCTGGGCGAGGCCGCCGCGACCGAGTTCCTGCTGGAGCTGATGCGCATCTCCAGTGTCATGCTGCGTCAGCAGCAGCCGGTGGCTCTGTTGGCTGACGAGGCGCGGATGCTGCTCGCGCGCGTGTTGCGCCAGCGAACCTTCGAGTTCGACCTGCTGGCCGAACATGCCGCCTACTGTCATGCGCTGGCACTGGCACTGTGCGATGCGCTCGAAACCGGAACTGCTGTGGACGACGCCCAGAGCGCCAGCCGCGTGTTACGGGCCAAAACCTGGGAGCGGCGGGCCGACCACTTGCTCATGGACGCACGCCAGCGCGCCGAGCGGCAAAGCCGCTGGGCGCCCGTGGTGGATCTCCTGGAAAAGTCGGACGATGTGGCGGACGCCTTGGAGGAAGCCTTCTTCATTCACTCCATGACGCTGGTGGAACCGCTGTCAGGCCTGCCCGCACCGGTCAATGAGGTGCTGCGCCGCTTGGCCGACACGACGCTCGCGGCAATACAGGACCAGGTCAGGGCCATCGAGATTGCGCGCCATGTCAGCGAGCGCAGCGACCCCGCCGAAAGTGAGCTGTTCTTGCAGACGCTGTGGCGCATGTTGCGTGCCGAACGGCTCTGCGACGAGCTGTCGCGCCAGGCCCGTGTCACCATTGTTCTATCCCTGCAGGGCTCGCCGGCCGGCCTGCTTTTGGCCAGCGACCTGGCTGCCACGATCGAAAAAGCGTCGGACAGCCTGCTCGCAGCGGGCTATGCGCTACGCAAGATGGTGCTCAACAAAACCGGGATGGCTGCATGAAATCCGCGACCCACTGGCCAAAAAATTTGTATTTGATTGCCAGCGGCAACGCGCCGCCCCATCACAAGCCGAACCGGGAGAACATGGGGTCCAAGGCCTTTAACCTGCTGCGCATGGCCAACATCGGGCTGCCCGTGCCGCCGGCGCTGGTGATTGGAACGCATTACACGAGAGCCCCCGATGAATGCATGCTGCCGGTTTTCACGGTCGGGCTGGCGGCCCTGCAAGAAGCAGCGGGTCTGGTGATCGGCGATGCGCGAAGACCCTTGATCGTATCGGTGCGCTCGGGCGCACCCGTGTCCATGCCGGGCATGATGGAAAGTCTGCTCAATATCGGCCTGTGTGACCAGACCATGGCCGGCCTGCTGCGGCAAACCGGCAATCCACGGCTGGTCTGGGATGCCTACCGGCGCCTTGTCGCCAGCTACGGCGAGGTGGTGGCGGGCCTGCCGGCCAGCGTGTTTGAAGACGAGATCGAACGCGCCACCGAGGGCCGCGATGAACGACTGCTCGACTTCAGGGAATTGCGCGATTTGACCCATCAGTTTCTGTCGATCTACCAGCAGCATGCCGGGCAGGCGTTCCCGCAGGATGTCAACGAACAGCTGTCCGGCGCCATTTGTGCGGTCTTCGCCTCCTGGCACGCCGAGAAGGCGCAGGAATACCGCAAACTTAAGCAGATTGACCCCGCCATGGGCACGGCCGTGACGATTCAATGCATGGTATTTGGCAATAGCGGCGGCCACGCCGGTGCGGGCGTGGGCTTCACCCGGGACCCGATGACTGGCGAACGCCGGCTGTGGGTTGATTTCCTGGCCAATGCCCAAGGCGAAGACGTCGTGGCTGGTCGCCGCAACGCCCACGGACACCAAATGCTCGCCAGCGTGGCGCCGGATGCCTGGCGCAAGCTGGAAGAGTCGGCGCAGGCGCTGGAGCGTGAATTCACTGACATGCAGGATTTCGAATTTACGGTGCAGGACGGCCAGCTGCACTTGCTGCAAACGCGCTCCGGCAAGCGCACACCTCTGGCGAGCGCGCGCATTGCGCTCGATCTCATGGACGAGGGTCTCATTGACGCCGCCACCACGCTGGAACGCACCGCCGAACTGCGGGAAGAAGATGTCGGCACGCTGCGGCTGGCGTCGCAAGGCAGGCCCGATTCCGCGGTCGAGCCGCT
>NZ_JAAFHA010000041.1 GCF_010365055.1 Rhodoferax sp. | reverse complement strand
AAACCTTACCCGTGGTTAAAGGTTCCGCGTGCCATCGCTCGTCGGAAAATCAAGAAACATGGCCACGACTGGAAGCCAAAGTAAGTGCCATTCCCCTTAAGGTTGTCTTCCAGGTAGCGCAGTACATCGGTGGTTTTCTTCTTGACGTTCGTGTTGGCGGTGCCCAGATCAAAGTTGATGGCAGCGGGTGCGATGCCAAACTCATCGAACAGGTCGTAAATGACGGAGCCATCTGCATCCAGAATCACGCCCTTCAAGGCACCCATGCGCAAATGCTCCAGGGTGATGGCGTGCTTGTTTCGCATGGTCTCCAGGTGGCGTGCCATGACACCAGCGATGCTTTCCATCTCGGTCTCCGACCCGAAGGCCCGGATGCCCTGGACTTCTTCTGGCAGCACCACATCGTCATGCGGAATGTGGGGAATCACAAAGGAGCGAACCTTGCGTTTGCCA
Source organism: Rhodoferax sp. (assembly GCF_010365055.1). GTDB lineage: Bacteria > Pseudomonadota > Gammaproteobacteria > Burkholderiales > Burkholderiaceae_C > Rhodoferax. Next base: position 31,050 of record NZ_JAAFHA010000041.1, on the reverse strand, counting down.
CGGGTGCCGACCGTACCAGGAGAGCCCGGAGGCATGGTGGGCAGCAGGTTGAGCACGCCGTTTTGTTCTTCCACAATCACTTGGCGGGTGCGCACAGGTTTGACCGGAAAGAGGTTCAAAGCCTCCATGCGACCGTAGCGGTTCGGGATGATGTTGATGGCCGAAGTCAGCGCTGCCATCGAAAACGCGGGGGAATTGAAGGGATTGTTCATGGTGGAGAGTCCTAAAAAGTGGGGATCAGGCCGACTGACGAATCAGAATGCCAATCGATGCCAGGGAGGCGATGGCGGCGGCTTTGTGAGCGGTGGTGATTTCCACCGGCCAGATCACAGCGTTGGATGCCACCACGGCATGGCGGTTGAGCAACAAAGCGTCGTCCACTTCGATCAGGCTGGCATCGACATTGCCCAGCAGGATGCCCACTGGGACCTCCGACCCATCGGTGGCAGCGGGATCGAGTGCTTTGAGCTTGCCGGTCAGGGTGTCGCGACCGACCACCGCGCCCAAGCGCAGGTTCTGGCCCGCAGCGACCGTGGCCACTTCGCGGGAATAGTTCAGGCAGTCTTCCTCGTACTTAAGCAAGTCACCCAGATTGGGAGATTCAGAAATAGCGTTCATGGTGATGTCCTTGGGGGTTTTGAGATTCAGGGTTTTTGGGTGAGTCGTTTGACAGCGGCCATCAGGGCACCGGCATCATGGGCATTGCCTGGGTTGGCCTTGAGTGCCGCATCAGGGTGAATGACGGAGGAGATTTCCTCGCTCTGCGCACGCGATGCCAGCAAGGTTTGGCGCACCTGCGTGGAAGTCGCCCCCTGTGCCAAGAACCCGGTGATCCGCTGGCTTTGACCCGCAAGCTGGCAGAGTTCAGCAATCGTGAGCGCCTCGGCTCGGGCGGCCAGGCCTGCTGCGTGACTGGCTGCGGAAATAGCGTCGTTGGCAACGGCTGGATCACCCTGAGCGGGCGCAAAAGGCGCAGTTGGCGCTGCGGGCGCAGCAGGAACAACGGGCGCAGGCAGCGCTTTTGGCTGCTTGCCATCGTCTTCAGTGGTGGTGTCCACTGGTGCCGCTGGAACGGGGGTCGATGCGGGGTCTTGATTCATGTGAATCTCCTTCTGGTTTGAAATATGAGTGGTGGTGAAGGCACTGGCCGTGGTGGAAATCACCCTGGCAGCGCTTTTGTGAATACGCTGGACTGACAGGTAAGCAGAGAATTCCGTCATGGCCTGATCTGGACTGGCCAGTGCATCAGCCAGTCCCGAGCGCACTGCATCGGGTCCGAAGAACAGCCCCGCTTCAGTGGCGCGGATTGCCTTCACGTCGAGCCCCCGCATGGCTGCGACGTGATCAACAAATAGCCCGTAGAGCCGGTCGACTTCCGTTTGCAGCCGAGTCATGGCCGCCTTGTTGATTGGCTCGTGGGGCGACAGGTCGTTCTTCAGGTCACCAGCGGAGATGGCAGTGAATCGGTAACCCTCTCGGGCATCGCGGGCCGACTGATCCACATGCATGGCAATCACGCCAATCGACCCCACTCCGCCGGTCTCGGTGACAAACACTCTGGATGCAGCGCTGGCAATGGCGTAGGCCGCCGAGTACGCACCATCACTGGCAACAGCCCAGACGGGCTTGATCGCATTGATGTCGCGAATTTTTCTGGCCAGATCAAACACCCCACCGGCCTCTCCACCGGGTGAGTCGATGTCCAGCAAAATGCCTGCAACCCCGGGGTCGCGCGCAGCCTCATCGAGCATGTTGGCAATGTCACCGTAGGAGGTCAGGCCGGACTGAGCATCCATGGCCATCGACCGGCGAACCAGCGAGCCATGCACCGGAATCACGGCAATGCCTGCGGCACTCGATGCCAGGCTTTGTGGGGATGCGCGCGCCTGCGGCAGCGCCAGCGCAGTTTGGGATTCCGGCCAGCCGATGCGAGAACCCAGCACCGCCAGGATGATGTCGAGTTTGGTGCGGGCAAGCAGAAGCGGCGTCCCGTACAAACTAGACGCCAAATGTGGCAACAACATGGTCAGTTTCCTTGGGGTTGGGCGTCGGCTGCAGGCTGCACCGGCTGCACTGGCATCGCGGTCGACGCCGACAACTCGTGACGTGGATCCGAGTCAAAGATCAATCCAAGGCCATCGGCACGCGCGTTGTCGGCGGCGATTTCCCGATCTACGTCTTCTGCGTCATAGCCGTTAGCCGATATGGCTTCTGATCGACTCATCAGACCCGAGCGAATCGCCGCCTTCATGGCATCGGCTTCTTTCAAGGGATCCACCCACTGCCAACCCTGCGGTATCCATTTGCAGGCTTGGTAGTCACGCCGCGCGGCCTTGCTTGCAGCAATACTTGAACCGCTGGCGTACCCGGGTAGGTTCAATGCCCCCTCCATCACGGCTTGATCCATCCACGCTTGCCAAATTGGTCGGCACAGCTGGTGCACGATCACGCCGTGCTGCAAAGATTCCACCCTCCGCCTAAATTCCAGCAGACCGGCGCGAATGGACGAATAGTTGACTTGGGTAAGATCTCCAGTGAGCTGCTCATACGTCACGCCCATGGCCGCCGCCACCGCGCGGAACTGCATGCGCAAGAATTCGGAGTACGAACCACCCACATCTGCCGGTTGCGAGAACTTGATGTCTTCGCCTGGCTCCAGAATCTGCATGGTGCCGGGCTCCATGCCTGCCAGAGACACCCCATTGGGGTCTGACAGACCCTCATTGAGCAGGCTATCTTCCGGTGCCAGCCGCGTGACAAAGCCTGCAAACATGGCCGCTGTCTTCTTGCGCACCAGTTCGGCATCGTCATATTGATCCAGGTCGTGCAGCTTCACCAGCGCACGCGCCAGCCACGGCTCACCCCGTATTTGGCCTGGCCGCAAGGGTCGGTACATGTGGATGATCTCAGCTGCGTCGACCCGCACCGTGCTGTTGTCACCATTGCCCGACATGGGTGCGAGGGCTCCGTCCTCGGGGTGCGATCGGTGCAGGTGGTATGCCACACGCTTACCCAAACGGTCAAATTCAATGCCTGCGCGAATCAGGTTTCCGTTCTCAGCCACGGAGTTCATCTGTACGGGCAGGTGCTCAGGCTCCAGAACTTGAATTTGCAGCCCAACGCTCAAAGCGTCTTCGGGTCGGCGATAGCGCAGGCGAAGCAACACTTCACCGCCCTCTAACATGGCCCGGCACGCCATGGCCTGCAGACCGTAAAAGTCGGTCAGACCTGCGGCATCTGCTTCAACCGTCCAATTGCGCCACAGCGTCTGGACCGCCTCGCGCTGCGCGGAGTCTGTCAGCATGGATTGGGGCTTGATGCCCGTGCCGATGGCGTTGGCCACATAGGACTCCAGCGCGGCATTGGCCCAGGCATTGCGGCGCACCAAGTCTCGGCTCTTGGCGCGAAGCTCGGTCTGGTTGAACAGCATGGCGGCCACCGCACCGGGGTTGCCCACTGACCAAGCCATTGCACGCCTGCCGCTGCCAATCCCGTCATAGGTGGGCGTGGTGGTAAAGAGCCGTCTGCGAATTGTTTTGAACCAGCCCATCAGGTGCCCTTGCTTGTATTGATATGGATTTGCCGAGGCGCGCGCGGCCACAAGCCCGTGGCGCTGGCCTGCAAGAACAGCCCCTTTTGCACCTCGCGCAGGGCCAGGCGCAGCTCGTCAACCGAGCGGTACTCGACGGTCTTATCAGCAAAGGTGACCCGGCGCTCGCCCTTAGCCAGGGCAGACTGCAGGGCGTTGACTTGTTCTTCGGTGTAGGCCATGGGTATTCCTTGCTTAGCGCCAGACCGTCAAATTGAGCTCAGTCGTGTCGGAGAACGTGCCTGCCTGGGTGGCGCAGATCACATCGACGAAGACTGCCGTTTTGAGGTCAGCACTCACCCGCGCCGAGGCCAACTTGAACGTGGATGCGCTTCCCTCGTTTCGGGCGAATGCGTTCCAGCAATAGTTGGCATCTAGCATCGCGTTGGTAAACGTCACCCGGTACACGCCCTTGGAGGTGCGAGTAACGCTTCGCACGTTGAAAGCCTTACGCACCACGACTTGATTGCCAACATAGCCAAAGCAGACCCAGGCCTTGGCAACGCCCGGGTGATCAGCGGTGATACGTGAGCGAATCTCTGTTGCCACCGCAGCAGCCAGATCAGCTAAGCGCGTGCTCAAACTCATGATCAGGCGATCAACGCGGCATCGAAGATGGCAACGAAGTCAGTGTTCGTATTGCCAATGTCACTAGATGCCACAGCGCCCATGTTCTGGCGTGCCTGCAACTGCTCGGGTGCCGTGAGGGCCTGAGCCGCATCAAAGCGCACCCGCTTGTCAACGGCTGCCAGCAATGCACTGATTCCCGTCTGGTCGCTCAGGATGGCAGTTTGAAGTTCTTTGAGCGTGTCAAAGGCCGCGTCTGCACCGCCGAGCAAATCGGCCTTGAGTGCATCGAGCAGTGCGGTGATCTTGGACGCCGAGAAGGTCGTGCCCGTTGCCGCAGCATTGGCATCGTTGATAAACGTCGCACCGGACATCGTCGTGATTTGGCTGCGCAACTCATTGATGGCGGAGACCAGATTGGTTTTATCCAAGGTCGACAGATTGGCCAAGGTGCCGATCTCGCCATGGATGGTCTTGAACTCTGCGGCCAGGCGCAGGACCAGGGATTCAACGCGAACTTGCAAACTCATGGAGATGGTCTCACTTTTGGTAAACGAACAAAAAAAAAGAGCACTCAAGGTGCTCGACAAAAAACTACTCTGTCTGTGACTACCGCCGCAGCCAACTGCTTCGGATTACTCTGCGCACGGTTGTCTTGGGCGGCGTTACCTCGCCTGGCAAAGCGACAGAAAATACCGCTTTATCTGGCGCCTCTCGTACCACCGGGCTTGGCTGCAACTGCACTCTTGTAACCCTCAATCCATCTGGATCTGAGAGAAGTTGCCGCTCCAATTCCTGCCAGTGGCGTTCCTCAAACCGGTCCAGTCCACTGGCTGCCGCCGCCGCTCGGGCGTACACATAGCAGTCCAGCGCCTCATTCCTCTCGCGCATCTTTTGCCACTCCCGCTGGGCAAAACCGTTACGGTCTCGCCGGGTGATCAACTGCTCGGCGCAGAGCTGCTGCAGAAATTCGCTATCGACCTTGGGCAAATGCACAAAACCTGTCGGATACAAAGGCGTGGTGCCGTCGCTTGCAACATCGACTCCCTTGCGCAGATTGTTGTAAAACTCCAGCTTGGCAATCGAGCCCACAACGGTGAACACCTTGACGCCTCGGCGAAGGCGTTTGCCGTTGACCGTGGCATCCACTGCCGTCGGTGTTCCCACCAGCGCAGCACCCCGGGCCACGCCCTTGATGGCCATCAGCCTGGGGTCGTGGCAGGAGCGTACAAAGGCATACGCCTCCTGTGTGGCGTAGCCCGTATCCAGGGCGAGTCGCGCCAGAGGTACCAGTGCGCCAGATGCGTGCGTCCAGGACTCACCCAGCAGGCTGGCCAGACCGGTCCAGACTTCGGCGCGTGCCGTGTCGCCCATGATTACCCTGTGCTCAACAAGCCAGGCTTCCTTGCCCCGGCCGAATGCCCAGATGGAAACTTCAATGCGGTCCTTCTGCACGTCGGCACCACCCACCAGCAACATGCCGCCCATGGGAATCGTGCCAACCGCGTAATCTTCCCGGCGCTCCAGCAGCCGCTGCCAGTCCGGTGCTTCACCTTCTTCGACCCAGGTCTCACCCAATTCGGTGTTCTTGAACGTCTTGATGGCCCCGGTGGAGCCCGTCTCTTTGCTAATCGCGCTTTCCCAAGCTCCTGCGATCTCTTTCCAACTGCGCCAACCGACCGGGCTGTACAGGCTCGACAGATGGAATCCCACCGTCTTGCCCGTGTTCTGCGGCGCTGTGGCCTGCCAGCGACCGTTTTCCAGCATCCAGCTTTTATGGTGCTCGGGGATGGGTTGCTCACAGGATTCGCAGACATAGGCCGCCGTCTCAGGTTTGGACCCGTCCGGCCCACGCTGCCAGCGCAACTGCTCGAACCGCAGCCACTGCCGGTGCTCACAATGCGGACAAGGTACAAAGTAGCGACGCTGGTCGGATGCCTCGTACTCGCGCTCAATCGCCGACACGCCCGAGATCGTCGGGGTCGACACGATAAATATCTTGCGCCGGGAAAAGGTTCGCGTTCTGGCTTCGGCCAGCGAGATTGCATCGCCCTCACCTTCCACATCCAGCGGGTAGCCGTCCACCTCATCTAAAAACAGGTAGCGCACCGGCATTGAGCGCAAGCCCACTGCGGAATTCGCGCCGGTCATCACCAGCACACCGCCCCTGAATTCCTTGGCCAGGATGGTGTTGCCCGCATCCCGGCTGCGTGCCGGTGCGATCAGTTCGGCCAGCACGGGCGACTCTTCGATCAGCGGGTCAATGCGCTGCTTGGAATTGCGCTTGGCCATGTCGACCGTGGGCGAGACTGCCATCATGGGGCCCGGGGCATGGTGGATCACGTAGCCGATCCAGTTGTTGCCCATTTCCGTGGCCCCGAGCTGGGCGGCCTTCATGAACACCACCCGCTCCACCGGCGAGGTGGGCGACAAACAGTCCATGATGTCCTTGAGGTACGGCGTGCGGCTGGTGCGCCAGCGACCCGGCTCAGCCGACGCTTTGGAGGACAGCATGCGGTGCCGGTCGGACCACTCCGAGACAGACAGCAGCGGGTCGGGCGTCAGGCCTTCGCGCCAAGCGCGGTCAATCTCAACAGCGCCTTCGTAATGATCAGTCGTATTTGATTGCATTGCATTTCAGTCCACTCGTGGTCGCATGTCACCGAGCTCCTGCAAGTGCTCACGAACCGCGTTTTCCAGTGCGATGTGCATGGGGTGCGGATCCAGCCCCAACTTGACCGCCATCTCTGCCGATACGCGTGCGGGCCAGTTCAACCAGGCATCGCGTTCAGACCTTGCCAACTTGAATACATGGGCGATGGCCTGTGGGCGGTCCACCAACTCACCTTTGAGTCTTGCCAGGCGCACCTTGTTGGTTTGCGCCTTGACTACTTCATTGACAGTGCGCGCCTGTAAGAGCGATGTACCACCACCACCACCACCACCACCACCACCTCCGCCGCCGTTGCTGCCACCTGAATTGCTGCCTTGACTTGCTGATGAACCAGATCCGATGGAGTCTTCCGTCGAACCCGATGCCACTCCGGCAGCGGATACGTCGCCCTGTGGAAATTTGACGGTCACCGCCTTTTGCTTGGTTCCCTGTCTTGGCGAGTCCGTGTTGCGATCCCACTCCAGGTCGGCGCGGTTTGCGTCGACCGTGCCATCAGGCTCTGGCGTTATGCGTCCGCTTCGGATGGCCTTGTGGACGGCAGTGTCTGTGACCCCGCGATGACGGGCGTAGGCGCGAATCGATAGTCCCATGGGGTAGGTTTGTGGTTTTCATGAAGGATGCGCATTGCGTCGGTGGCATCAGGCAGAGATGCAAAGTTGCAGACGATTGCTTTGTTGGTTTAAAGCAAAAAAAAGATTCAAAAAATGATCGAAATTGACTTGGCTTTACAAGCAGACAGCGCGTTACTAGAGGCATCGCAACCAACACAGTAAAGGACAAACCTCATGACCACCATCAACAGCATCCTCGCCGAGATCGCCCGTCGCCACCTCAGCATCGAAACCCTGGAGACCCGCAACGCAGACAGCCTCGACTTTTATGACACCGCCGTCTGGTGTGTGCGTGACGCATTGGAGGCGGCCTTTAAAGCAGGCGCTGTACTGGGCGCATCCATGACCAAGCCGACAGAGTCAGAGATTGCCAACACATAAACAAACACCCCAAGCCAAGCAAAAACCGCTTGGCTTGTCCTGCAAACAGCGCTTTCATTGCACCAACTCAACCACCAACCCAAGGAAAAATCATGGCCTCCACCCAACTCACCACAACCCAAACCCAAGTCCTGCAACATGCGCTGGATCACAACGACGGGCGCATTGACTGGTTCCCCGAGGGCGTCAAGGGCGGCGCGCGCAAGAAGGTGCTCGACGGCCTGTTCAACCGCGCACTGATCACCCCGTCGGGAGACGACTGGGTGGTCGCTGCCGAGGGCTACGACGCCCTTAGCTGCTCCCGGCCAGGTGTTGGGGCAATTACCCCAGAGCCGGAAATCGTGGCCACTGTGGCCAAACAAACGCCTTGTGAGCACGCAGACACCGGAGCCAGCCAAGTCCTGGCCGACGAGATCGACTGCCAAGACCCAACTGATGCGGAAATTGCTCTCAGCAACGACATCGACCCGGAGATCGAAGCCGCTGTTTGCGCCATTGAGGACGCAGCACGCGCCCAAGCAAAGGTGCCCCGTACCCGCGAGAACAGTAAGCAGGCCACCGTGATCAGCATGCTCAAACGAGCCGAGGGCGCAACCATTGCGCAGATCTGCGATGCAACCAGCTGGCAAGCACACACCGTGCGCGGCACCTTTGCCGGAGCGTTCAAGAAGAAACTGGGGCTCAACATCACCTCAGACAAAACCCAAGGTGGAACACGAACCTACCGGGTGGCATAAAAAAGATTCAAAAAGAAGTCAGATTCAGCTTGGCTTCTCAATCAAACAGAGCGTCACTACAAGCATCTCAACACACCAACCGGAGATTGATATGACCAACGCAATACTGACCCTTGCCACCCAGAATGAAGATTTTGGCTTTTGGGGCACCATGCAAGAAAATGCCGAGGCACCCTGGTCGCTTGCCATGCCAGCCATTGGCCAGTCCACCCAATGCGATCCCGAGCAAGTCAGGGCCTTCCTGGATAGCCGCCACGGACGCCACTTTGCAGACGACGTCAACAATGCACTGTTTTTGGGTAGCAATTTGCAAGATGCCATCGACCAGGCCATCCAGCGTTGGATGACCTGGTCAATCAGCAGCCAGACCAGCAAGCAATATGGCATCCCCAAGGGCCTGCCTTACCTCACCGGGTTTGTGGTGCAAGCCGCCATCGACGAAGAACTCACCGCCTGACGCAAGCGCAGGGTCTCAAACACCCTGCGCAAGAAGAAACTACGCACCAGCGACACGCCGGTGAACACCAGACCAATCAGCAGGTTCTGGTTCAGGCTGGCATGCAAGCCAAACAGCGGGAACACCAGCATTTGCGTGACCACGGCCACCCCGTAGCCAACCACCACGTTGGCAATTGACTCCACCAACGACATCCAGCGGGACTGTTTCACGATGCAGTCTCCACGGCTTGGGGCTCTACCGCCAGAGTTGTTCCGGCACAGTCGTCGAATAATTTTCCATCAGACTCACGGGTGGCTTGTTTGCCAGTCCAGTCCTGCCAGCGCCGCACGATCACATCCACATACTTCGGGTCAAGTTCAATCATGCGCGCCAGACGCTGGGTTTTCTCGGCAGCGATCACGGTGGTGCCAGAGCCGCCAAAGGGATCCATCACCGTGTCGCCGGGCTTGCTGGAGTTGCGAATGGCACGCTCCACCAGTTCCACTGGCTTCATGGTCGGGTGCAAATCGTTCTTGTGGGGCTTCTTGATCTGCCAGACATCACTCTGGTCGCGGTCGCCACACCAATGGTGTTTTCCACCCTCGGCCCAACCGTACAGAATCGGTTCGTACTGGCGCTGGTAGTCAGAGCGCCCCATGGTGAAGGTGTTCTTGGCCCAGATGATAAAAGTTGACCACTTGCCACCGGCATCCCGAAATGCTTTCTGCAGCACGTCAAGCTCGCTCGACGACATGGAAATGTAGATGGCACCCTCGCAGCGCGCCACCGTCGGTATCATCGCCGCCAGCAGAAAATCGTAAAACCCGGCGCCCAGGTTGTCGTTGAGGATCGGGCGATCTATGCCCCGCATCTTGTCTTTGGCGCTGTTGGCGTAATCGACGTTGTAGGGCGGGTCCATGAAAACCATGTTCACGTTGTCCTCACCAAGCAACTGCGCGTAGCACTGCGCATCGGTAGAGTCACCGCACAGCACACGGTGGCCACCGAGCAGCCACACGTCGCCAGGGCGCGAGATCGCGGCACCCAGCACCTCGGGTGCCATGTCGTCATCCGTTTGGCCTGACGCGCCACCTTCCTCACCCTCGAACAGATCGGCCAGTGCGTCCACGTCAAAGCCGGTGAGCGACAGATCGAAATCATCATCGCGCAGTGCATCGAGTTCCACCCTCAACATGGCTTCGTCCCAACCGGCGTTCTCAGCAATTCGGTTGTCGGCGATAACCAGTGCACGGCGCTGGGTTGGGGTCAGGTGATCCAGCACCACGACCGGAACCAGTTCCAAGCCCAGTTTGTGAGCAGCTGCCAAGCGGCCATGCCCGGCGACGATGGTGCCATCAGAGCCAGCAAGTACCGGGTTGGTAAATCCAAACTCCACAATGCTGGCTGCAATCTGTGCCACCTGCGCGTCCGAATGGGTTCGGGCATTTCTGGCGTAGGGCAGCAACTTGGCGGTTGGCCACTGCTCGATTTTGTTGGCGAACCATGACGCGCTCATACGGTTGTCTCCAGCTGTGCGGACTCAACCTCAAGACTTGATGTGGGTTGATGCACCCCTAGGCGTTCCGCTTCAACCTCGGCAAAGCTCTGACCCGTCGCCAGCAAGGTCACCGGTACACCAAGGAAGTTTTGCTGGAACCGCTTGATCGCCACATCGACGTACTCCGGTGCGATTTCCACGGCACGGCACAGGCGACCGGTTTTCTGGGCCGCCAGGATCATCGTGCCACTGCCACAAAACGGTTCGAACACGATGTCGCCAGTGTCCGAGTAGGCGTTCAGCACAAATTCAGGAAGCGCCACCGGGAATACCGCTGGGTGGTCGATGTCCTGACCAATCTTTCCCTTGTGACGCATGACGCGGATCACGGAATCTGGAATCTTGCTGTCCTGCGTGGGCTGACCCTTGTGGGCCCAGCCGCCCACTTCACCCTCCCGGCTACGCATCGCAGTGGAGGATCCGTCGGCACGCAGATGCGACTCCTGGCCAGCATGCCTGCAGGGCACTGTCTTGTTGGGCCTGCGGCTTTGGCGGTTGAAATGGAAAATGAATTCAAAGCTCGGTGCCAGTCGTCCGGACCAGTCACCCGGCATGCCGGGGCCCTGGTCCCAGACGTACCATGCAAATCGCCGCCAGCCTTGTGTTCGCATCCAACCAAGCCAGCCATCCCAATAGGGGACGACTTCGTTGTCGCGGTGGATCAATCCGAGGTTGACCAGCACCTGGCCATCAGGGGCCATTGGCACGTTGCCGAATACCCCGCGCACCAGAGCGTCCCAATCATGGATACCCCCGCTGGTGTAATCCCGCTGGTTGCCATAGGGTGGCGAGGTAAAACAAAGCGTGGCCAGCGCACCGTCCATCAGCTCGGATACAACTCTGGCGTTGGCCGAATCGCCGCAAATCAGTCGGTGCTCACCAAGCGCCCAAACGTCACCAGCGCGTGCCACTGGATTGACTGGTGCCTGCGGTACATCGTCTTGCGCACCTGCTTCAGCAGGGGCATCGCTGTCGTCTTTAGTTTCCGATTGCTCACCACCAGGCTCGCCATCAAGATTTTGCAGAGCTTCAATCTCCAAGTCGTCCAAGCCAGTGAGCGCCAGATCGAAGCCATCCTGTGTCAACTCAGCGATTTCCAGTGCCAGCATGTCTTCGTCCCAGCCAGCATCCAGGGCCAAGCGGTTGTCGGAGATCACATAAGCGCGCTTTTGCGTGGGCGACAAGTGGCCTAGTTCAATCACCGGCACCTCCGTCAGCCCCAACATGCGGGCAGCAGCCAGTCGGCCGTGGCCAGCCAGGATGCCGTTCTCGCCATCGGCAAGGATTGGGTTTGTCCAGCCGTACTCGACGATGCTGGCTGCGATCTTGGCAATCTGCTCGGCATTGTGGGTGCGCGGATTCCGGGCGTAAGGGATCAATGCCTCGACCTGGCGGTACTCGATGTTGAGTTTGATGGCTTGTGGCATGGGCAATTTGGACAACAAAAAACCCGCCGACGTATCAAACGTGAGCGGGCTGTAAAAGGTAATTCGATCTGGTGGTCAGCGTTCAGTGCAAACCTTGGGGTGCAAACCTGGCGGGGTGCAAACCCCTGCAAACCTCGGTTTGCATTCAGTCGCTAGAGCAATGCAGCGCTGTTCCCCCCCGCATAGGATTTTGGCGAGGAAGGACCCCTCGAATCCGTCGGCTGCGTCGGCTGTGTCAGATTCAGTCTGCGAGACTCGATCGCCTCTCGCTTTGAACCCTTCATCGCCACACCATAGAACGAATATTAGCCCAAAGGCGGTGATTTGTTGCAGCCCAAAACACGGTAAAAAAGGACAAACACCCGAAGCCGTGGACAGTTGCGCCACGCCTTACCCTGCGTGCCCATTGGCTTCGGAAGTATTTGCAAGCGTGGCGCATTCAAATCACTGCTTTTTGACTGTGTTGAGCCGGTCTGCCACTGCTTGAATGGCCTTTTGCCAGCGCCGCCATGCGGTTGTGCGGTCACAGGCAAAGCGGGTGCAGACATCGCGCCAGCCATAGCGCTTGGCACGCATCCAGACCAGGTGCCGTTGATCGAGTTCAAGCCACTGCACCCAGTGCATGACCTCAAGCATGGCATCAACCTCAACCGGACTGGGTTGGAAGTGCATCTTGGGACGCTCGTCGGCTGACATGCGCTCCCACTCGGTGCGCACGATCATGGGCCAGACCGTGAAGTAACCCTGCACACGCACGGGTGGGAGCCTGCGTGCTGTGCAGGCCGCTTCCTCAAAGCGATTGGCCACGTCTTCAATCGTCCAGTTGGTCTTGGTGTCAGCCATGGCGTTTGTCTCCCTGACCAAACAGCCGCTCGCCGATGCGTTTGACAAACGCCTGCTCAATGAAGTCCAGCCGTGAGTCCGTCTCACTGACCACCAGGATATGCTGCTCACGCCAGCCATTGCGTTTGACGGCCTCCAGGTCAGTGACCTGGGGCTGCAGACGACCCAGCGGGCATTGGTAGCGTTGGGGTGTGATCTTCATGTCATGCCTCCTGTGTATCGATGGCCCAGCCCAACAGGGCCAGGGCGTCTGCTTCGTTGTCGTCGGTGACCGGATGGCCCTTGGCACGCATGGCGGCAATGACCTCAGCTTTGCCTGCGTTGCCTTTGCCGGTGGCGTGCTTCTTGATCGTGCCCACCGGTATGCCCTGGTAGGGCACGTTGTGGTGCTCGCACCAAGTGGTCAGAGTGGCCATGAGGCCGCCGTAAACATGGGCCGCATCCACTCCACTGTGGCGACGTACCTCCTCAAAGTAGACCGAGTGGATTTCACTGGCTGCGCCCTGTATTTCCGAGAGCCAGCGTTTGAACCGCAGGTAGCGCATACCACCGCCTTCGAAGCGTTGGGGCTTGAAGCTCACGAAGCCATGGGCGATTTGGCCGTCGCGAGCACGCAGTGCCCAGCCAGTGGTGGTGCCCAGGTCCAGGGCCAGTGTGGTGGTTTTCATTTTGCAGCTCCGCTTTTCAACGCGATGCCACGATAGGCACGGACATTTCCCGCACTGATGACGCATCGATGCAAGCCAAGGTAACCAAGCGCAACTGACAGACGGCGCGCAGTTGAGCAACAGCAATCGTTGACATCACTCCATTGCAACCAGTCAGCATGTAGGTCAGCGAAGCTTGTCACCGACCGATCACTCATCACGCAGTTGTTCTGTAGCCACCGCTGCATAGCGCGAGCAGTGCCTTTACCCAGTACGAAAGCATCTTCAAGATTGTTCATTTTTCACTCCAATGCATAGCCAGTTTTTTTCTCAATTCATGAGTCCGACGCAGCCGACGCTGCCTACGGTTACCTTCCGTAACCTGCGCGTCATGCCTCACGTGTGAGGAACTAAGCTTGGGCAAAGTCGGCTGCGTCGGATTGCTGTTTTGACTGACGTAGCCGACACACGCGACGCAGCTTTTGTGCATCCATGTCTGCGTCGGCAGCGTCAGTGGATGGACGCTCTTTTCGTGCGTCGGCATGTCAGTTGTCCGCATAGGGCGTGTAACTGGGGCGCGTTTGTTCTTTCAAACCCACGCCCTGATACCCCCGCAAGCCCACCGAGTTGCGCCATTTCTCCAACCCGCGGGTGAGCAGCAGATCGGAGAATCGCCGCTGAGGGCCGACAAACTCACCCGCAGCCTCGGCCCACTGCTTCCAGTCAGTGAACAGTTCTGTGGTGAGTGACTTGGCGCTGGGCACTCGCACGCAGCGTTCCTCAAGCCAACGACCCAAGGCGTCCTCAGCCTCGAAATACTCCTTGGTGGCACTGACGACGCTATCAGGCAGTGACAACCCCTCGCGCTGCCAGGCCAAGCAGCCCTGAACGCCCCACTCAAAGATGGCATTGCGCTCGACCAGCAACTTGTTCTGCAGATCCTTGTCGCGCTTTTCTGGCGGCACGGTGATCGTGAACGGAATCAAGTGCAGCCGCCTGCGCATGGCCTCATCAATGTTGCGAATGGCAGGCTTGTGGTTGCCAGCGATCACCAGCTTGAACTGCGGCAGATAGGTAAAGAAGTCCTGACGCATGAAGCGCGCAGAGACCCGGTCGCCGCCGGTGATCTCCTTGATCTTCGATTCATTCCAGCGCCGCCCTTGTTCAGTCTCGGTGGCACCCACAAAGCGTGCGCCGCGCAGGCCTGCCAGATCGGTCGGATGGCGGTCGCCCCTGGACTCCATGAAGGTGTCCATCGGCGCGTTGGCTGCGTAGTCGCCCAAGATCGTAAACAGCGTGTTCACAAACACCGACTTACCGTTCGCACCGGTCCCGTACAAAAAGAACAGTGCATGCTCTTGGGTGGAGCCTGTCAGGCAGTAGCCGAAAACCTTTTGCAGATAGGCGATCTGCGTTGCATCGCCTGCGGTCACGTCCGACAGAAAGGCCATCCAGGTCGGGCATGTGCTGCCACTCTGCAGTGTGGCAGTGCAGATCTTGGTCATGCGGTCGCTGCGCTGATGCTCTCGCATGCGACCAGTGCGCAAGTCGATCACACCGCCAGGGGTGTTGAGCAGCCAGAGGTCTGCATCCCACTCATCTGTGGTGCCTGCATGCCTGCGGTCGGCCCGGGCCAGACGTTCAACGCCGCCAATGGTGCTGGCACCAGCCAATTTGGCTGCGGTTTTGGGACTCGCGGCCTTGAGTGAAGCGTACCGACAGACGTGGCGTACCAGGTCCGATGCTGCCAAAGTGTCCTCACTGCGCCAGCGAAGTCCGTCCCACATCTGCCACTTACCCCACGCCGCAACGTAGCGCCAGTCATTTTTGTAGCGCCGCGTGAAAGTTAACGCCAGCGCATCTTCAGTGCCCCAAACTGCCGTATCGCCACTCGCACCACCCTCATCAAGCGACTGTGGAAGATCGCTTTCAACTGCTGCTTCTGCGTCCGCTGGCGACTGCAAGTGCAGGCGGGGGCCATTGGCCAGAAAGGCAGCCACATCGAACCCCTGAAAAATAGCATCGGCCGCGTCCCATCCATCAGGTTTATCTTCGGGCGGATACAGAATGGCGCAGGACAGCGCCCCTGCGTCCAGCACCGCTTGGGCAGCCCGGTCGGCATACTCCCAGCCCGCCTTGTCCTTGTCTGGCCAGATCAGCACATGCTTTTCCGAGAGTGGCTTCCAGTCCGTTTTATCGACCGGCGCATTGGCACCGTGCATGGCCGTTGTGGCCACAATCCCGGCATCGATCAGGGCTTGGGCACACTTTTCACCTTCAACCAGAATCACCTGATCTGCCTTGATCAACCCGGGCTGGTTGTACAGCGGTCGGGGATCGGGCGGGGCCATCTTGCGTTTGCGCGCATCCCAGGGTCGGAACTCCTTGCGCTGGCCCGTTGGGTCGTAGCGGTAGACGACAGCGATGAGTTTGCCAGTGGCGTCCAGGTAGTCCCACTTGGCGGTGGCGGGTCCGAGGTCGTCGATTGGGGCAGCCAGTTTGGCCTTGCGAACCGGTGCGGTGTGCGCGCGACCGAGCAGATCAGACGCACCGACCATGACCCGGGCGAAGTCAGACTGGACGTTGGCACCGAGGTGGGCGGCGATCAGGTCAAAAATGTCACCGCCATCGCCCGTGGCGCGATCGGTCCACAAACCGGCCTTCTCGCCATCGAGCACCACCTCCAAGCTGTCGCCGGGGCTGCCCATCACATCACCCACCAGAAAGTTGCCGCGACGCTTCTTTCCAGCCGGGAACATCGTGCCCAAGATGGATTCAAGGCGACCCAGCAAGGCCGTGCGGATTTCGTTGCGTTCTGCCTCCCGGCCATGCGGAGATGCCTCAAGCGAGCCTGGGAGTTCGTTGAAATCAAGCATGAGGCACCCCCGTATCAGATTGACCACAGTCCAGCTCGCCAGGATCACTGCAATGGTCATGCGCTTTGACCGCTTGGTTGCTGGAAGCCCAGGTGTGCAATTCAGACATTCGGTAGCGAACCAGACCGCCAATCAGGTAATGTGGGATGCGGTACTTCGCTCGCATGGCCGGGTCGCTAAACCAATAAAGCGGCAAGCGCAGTGCGACGCTGGACAGTTTGGCGTCGATCATCAATTCGGGCCCGGTGTCTGCAGGGGTCTGGGGTGATGGGTTTTCATGGTTCATTTCTTGGTACTCCAGCAACGCTCTGCCCATGAGCAGAACTTGCATTCAAAGTGGGTGGGATCAGTGAAAGAGCGCGGCAACAACTCACCGGCCTCGGTGGCACGAATCACAAGCGCACCCCGGTCCGACATGCGCTGCGCCAGCGCCGCATCAAAGGGCACCAGCTCGGCGTAGATTTCCATCGTGTCGGCGTTCACGGCCGTGAACAGCGCCGGATGCTGATGCAAGGTCAGATAGGTCTGGTACAGCGCAAGTTGGGCGGCGTAGATGGGTTTGGAGACTGCCAGCTTGTTCTTCTGCAGATCGCGCCAGGACTTGCTGTTGAGACATTTGTTTTCCCACAGCGCCGGGTAGGAAAAGCCTTCAGGGCCACCGATGAGCACGCCATCGACATGCCCCTTGAGCCGTCCTTTGGCCGTTGAGAAACCAAACTGGCGACCGTTGGCATCCTCAGTCTTGAGAATGAAACCCGCCAATCGCAGCCATCGAATCACCATGTCCTCCGTGCGGTGGCCACGCTCAAAGATACGCAAAATGCGACCGGAGAATTCCTTGCCTGTATCCACCGGTGCCTTGGCGTACTCAAACTGCAGTTGGCGTTCGCACGCCGCCCCCAGTCTGGACGCACCAAGATAGGCACGCGGTGTTTGTGCCTGGTTCTCGGCCTGCATGGCAGGGTCGATCAGGGACTCGATGCGCTCGGACAGGCTGGCAGACGCGTTGAAATCAAGCATCAGCTCACCTCCCATGGCAAGTCGTTTTCCATATCGGCAAACGGGTTCTCGACCAGGGGCACACCGGGTCGCATCGGGTCTTCCTCCATTGGCGTGCCTGTCGTGCGCACGCTGGGGAATTTCAGGCGCTCGTGCTGAGCCGCCATCTCGGCCACAAAGGCTGTGACGATGGCCTCGATCACTGACAGGGCCTGCTCTTGCGAATAGGCCCCCAGGGGCACATCAAATCCAACGGTGCTTGCAGCGTCACCAAAGGATTTCAGACAGACGCGCATGGCTGCACGCTCCAGGGGAGTTGCATCAAGCACGGCATCCTCCGGTGGCAAATCCTTGTCCAACGCACGCGTCCAGGATCCGTAGAGCGAGTGAAAGGCGTTCTGGCACCGACTGGAACAAAACACCCAGTCGATGGGATAGCGCCTGCGGTCGCCGATGGGAAAGCGGTTGTCGCTGTGACCGCTGCCCCTGGCTTGTCGTGAACAGACCCAGCATTTCATGGGGGTCTTTCATCACTGGGCCCAAGATGGCTTGCCGGTCACTGCTGCTGGTGCCGACACCTGTGCAGTTGTGGACGAATATGTGGGCGCATAAGTCGGTGCTGCTAGTGCCGCAATGCGAGGTGCTACCTGTGCTGGCGCGCCGGACTGACCACCGCCGGATGCCTTATGCAGTGATGCCAACCACTGGCCATAGTCCTTGTGATCTGGCTCGACCACTGTCTTGATCACGTTGCGGTCATCGCCACGATTGTCTTTTTCCACATCGACGCGAACCACGAACTCGATGCCATCCAGGTCAGAGAAGCCGTTGATGCGCCGGGCGGCAGCGGCTTGCGCCGAGTTATCCTGGGGCAGGACATTGCGTGCGCTGTTGAGCGCGGCGCGGATGAAGGTGCGCCCCATCTGGCCCCAGGTCGGTCCTTTCTGCGAGAACAAGCCAACGTTTGACCACATCTTGCGTTTGGCAAAGGGGCCTGCCGTGACGATGAATTCACCGGCCAGGTACACCGCGCCAGTCTCGAACGATTGCGTGGCATATCCGCCAGTCCAGCCTTGGGAGTGATCGTCATGGCCGCCGGGCTTGATGGTCATGCGAACCGGAACCACGGTGCCTTTGGGAATCAGGTCGAAGCCCGATTGTTGTGACTCAGCGTCGTTGAAATCGACCCAGTTGGCGGGGGCGGAAGCGTAGTTTGCGTTCATGTTTTTTCCAAAAAATCAGGTTTTGAGATGCGTTGGGCCCACCTGCTGGCAAAACTGCCGCAGGTTGAACCCGGTGGGGGTGGCTAAAGTTGTGGTTTGGCCTGCCCGGTCAGGCCGCGGCGGTGGGGGTCTGGCCCAGGCACTTGGCGATCAGTCGACCCAGGTGGGGCTCCTCAATCGCATCAAGCCGACCACTTCGGTCTTTGCTGGGGTAGCCAAAAGCGTTGTCCGCCTGAGTCACCAGCCCCCGGTACGGCGTGCCGTCATCGGTTTTAAGAATGGCCAGGGTCAGGACGAGATCCAAGATGCCAGGAAGCTCAATGGCCGTCTTGCTACCTTCCAGTTGCAGTTGATAAAACCGGCGGTTGAAGTCGTCGGTCTTTTCCTCCAGGATGGCCACAAAGACGACATGCTTGTCACGGACATGCTGCAGGTGAGTGAGCGCAGTGATCATTTCCTGACCCAAGAGTCCGTACGCACCCCGGTTGTCAGGCTTGCCGGTTTTTTCACTGAAGGCCTGCGGCTGGTTTTTGCACCATGCAAAGCACAGGCGTGACAGCACCGTCAGTGAATCAACGAAGTAGCACTCGTACTTGGCCAGCTGAGCCGGATCGCCATACTGGGTGCAGACGTGATCAAAGTGAGCTTGTGAGAAGGCCTGATCGGCGCTGGCGGTGGGCATGGGCCCGGCCAGGAACACCACAAGGTCGCGGAATTCCTGCCAAGTACGTGGCCGCACCGTGTCGCCTGACCAGTCCTTGACCGACAAGTCACCGGCCTCCAGGTCAACGAACAGTGTGGACTGCGCTGGCAGGGTCTTGATCTGCGAGGTTTTGCCTACGCCGGGAAAGCCGACCAGACAGATTTTGGCGCTGTGGCGCTCTTTGAGCCGTTCTTCGGCGGAGATGATGGGCAGTCCCATTACGCCACCTCACGCATCTGCTCGGCCACCGCCGGATTCCAGAGAATCTGGTAGCCGGAGTGACCATTGCGCGAAAACGGCAGCGCCTCCGCCCACGTCTTACCGGACTCGGTGAGCTCCCATTCATCACGATCGTTTTTGAACTGGAAGCCCAAAGATTGAAGGCGTTGGTTCACACCGCGCGCAGACATTCCTGCCAGTTCACCAAGCTGTGTGGGGTTGAGGCTGCAGATGGGCTCGTTGGCAGCGGGCAGCACCTTGCGCAAGGACTCCAAGGTCAAACCGGTGTTCTCATGGATTGAGGTCAGGACGGCGGCCATGGCAATGCCAGGCTTCACACCAGGAACTCGGGCAATTGCCTCGCCGATGGACAGGATGGCGTTGACGCGGTCATGAGTAACTGACGGCACTGTCGCCACTGACGCTGCCGACGCGGCTGACGCATAAGTGCCGGTTTTGCGAATCGCGGGCAAAACCTCATGGGTGACCCAGCGTTTGAATCGTTTGGCTTCGGGTTTGCGGCTGCCAAGCACCAGGTTGTACAGGCCCGACTCGTTGACGACCGACATATCCTGACTGCCACCAGGGGTGTGAATTGAACTCACCCCCTTTTCATCGGCATCAAGTCGCTCCAGCGCTTTCCGATCAAGGGTTAAGGTAGCCAGCAGATCAGATGCAACAAACATCGGCTGACCGAAGCTGTCGATTACAACGCGCACGGCGTGCGATTCAAATTCAAACGGGATTAAGTTCGACATGATCAAACTCCTTCTTCATGATTGAGTGACAGACGGAAAGTGGCTTTTCCGGACTTGACGGTGCGGGCTGCAGAAAACTGCACCCTGAGCGCCGGTGGCCAGTTGGTGTAGCGGGACTCTGAAACGGAGAAATCAATGTCCATGTAGTCCTGCACACGGTCACCGGCGGCGGCGATGCGGTCGGCGATTTCCGCGAGCTTCTTCTGATCCCAACTGACCCGTTTGGGCAACTCCAGGGTGATTTCCAAGTGCCCATCAGCGATGTGGGCGGTGCCGAAATCACGTCCGGATTCAAGCAGCGCGGCTCTGGCCTTGTCCCCGTAGCACTGCTCCAAAGCGGTATCGAACTTGGCGCGGGCCTGTTTGAGCCAGGCACTGGCTTGCGTCAGATTGATATCGACTTCACACTTTTGGGCGTGAGTCAGATTGGCGAGTTGGGACACCGACATCTCTGCCAGTTGCTCGGGAAAAACGGTGAGGGTTTGTTCTGCCATGACGTCTCTCCTTACTGGTAAGCTTTGGAGAACGTCGAGAAGCGCGAGACCTTGCGCTCGTAGGCTTCGACTTCATTGATCAGGTACGTGACCCGGGCACCCATCTTGCAAAAGATCGGGCCGAGCTGAGTTTGACGCCACCGGCGAAGCGTCTTGACGGAGAGCCCCCAGCGGGTTGCGAGCTCGTTTTCGTCGAGGGCGATGCGCGTGGCACCGTGTGGTTGGGATCGGTTTGAAAACCGTCCGGATTGAACAGAAAGGGCTTGGTTTTGCACGAGGAGCACTCCTTTAGTTGGTGTGCTTCTATTACCTCGCTTATGGGTCTGCGATATGTCGCAGTGTTCTCGCAGAAATCACGCCGAAATTACAACGCGCTGATCCTCAAGCCACTTCTGCCTCAGCACCAGCCGCCGTGGATTCAGTGGTTTGCTGATATTCGGGAGCACCGATTTTCAACTCCCACAGACGCGGTTTACTGTTGCCGTCCGCACCGCGAATATACGATGTCCATTCCGGTGCCCCCTTGAAAAACTCATTCATTGAACGAATGGGTTTATCGGCCGCATTCTCGATCTGGAGCTTGGTGCATTTTCGTTTTTGACTCGTCCACGAATTCACCAGCAGTTCAACAACATCGACCCATTCCTTGGTCGTAAGCGGCCATGGTTCGGGCCAAGGGCCGACAAGCAATGCGTTCCTTGCATCTTCCTTGATCAGAATTGGGGTGTCAGTCGCCACGGCAGCAGCCTGCCTACGGAGCACCTCTCCCTCGACCCGCGCCATATCAATGCAGACCTGACCATCCACCTCATGCGCCAATGCATCAAGCGCAATAACGATTCCGGGGCCCAGGAATCGGCGGGATGTACAGGAAGTGGTGGTGAGAACAATTGTTAATCCGAGGTTGGACTGCCGCAATTCAGTGTCCATCTTATCGGCGTGTTTCGGTTCCCACATGCGCGACACCAGCGCCACTGGCAACCGTTGATCGCCGAGGCGGTAGTTACCCAGCACATACGGTTCTTGTTCTTCGGCATTGATCGGTATGTCGACCAGTTGCGATTTGAGCAGTTGCGCCAGACGCTCGCGCAGATAAGACTTGTCAACGGTGTACCGGCACAAGTCGCCATCGCGGAGGTCATAACGTTCACCAGAAATTTCATCCTGAGCCCACGTGTCGGTGCTGGTGAAATTCACTTTCAGGCGGCGGTAGCCTATTTGGCCGTCTGCATCTTCTACCGGCACCGTGATGTGATCGCCTTGCGATTTCTCTTTGAGTAGTCCCTTGTTGACCAAATCAGCGGCCGCAGGCAAATCTAGCGAGGCCAACAAATGACCATCGACATCTTCCACAGCCAGATCAAGAAGTTTCATCTCTGCACGGAATAGTGCCAAGTCAGATCCCACTTTCGCAGGCTGTACTCGTCTCATGACACCAAGTGAAGTCAGTATTTCCTCGCCACACCGGCGCATACGAGGGTCAGGGAGCGTCAACAAGCTACAGGATCCGCGCTGCCCCACGCTGATGTCGAGGGCGCGCGGTTCTTCCTCGCCATCGAATCGAATCACAAAGGACAGCTTCACTTCGAGAACGGCGCGACAGGTCGACAGTGGATTGCGGTCGCCAAAATGCTGGTCTGAAACTCCCCAGACGTTGTCGCTATTGAATAGATTCAAGCTAACGCTATGGCGCGTATGTCCCAGCGTAACGGTAAGTGATGAAATCCAGGCATTGAGGATCACTGCGCCGTTGACCTTACTCTGCTTGAGGTTCACCACTTGCTTGAACATCGACAGATCGAAGCTCACAGCATCCACCGGCTGCTTGGAAAGTGGTTTTTCGAAGCCAATCACGGCAAATCGGTCAGCGAGGCGTTTGGCGGTGCTCGCCTTATCGGAGAGCACATGCACCCTATTCTCTGCAGGGTCATACACCAGCGTTGCTTCCAGTGCTGGGGTAAACAAAAGCAAATCGCGCCGTCGATCCTTCATCTGACGCAGCAGCTTCATCTTGCCCGGGTGATAAACGACCAAATAGTGAAGCCGTCGTTTGGCTGAATCATCGCCATCATCCATTTCAAAGTGAATGATCTCGCAGCTTTTTTTACTCTCATCATCGAGACCCAGAATCTCACCAACACCTTCATGCAGTTTGCTTTCAATTTCCGGGGTCCATTCAAAGTCACGTCCATCGCCGTCCCGGACTGTAAAGCCTAAAAACTTCTTGTGGCCGTGAAAATGGTGGGTGAGATAAATGGTTTCGATCTGATCAAAAACCCGCGAAGCTTTCACCCGCAACCAGATCAGCCGTGTCATCGCATCGGCGGCCTGATCAAAGGAGTCAATTTCGGGGTGATTCTCCAACTCAATGATTTTGTAGGCTCGATCCAACATCTCTTCGGTCCGAAACCGAACTAATTGAAGCAATCGAATGGACTCCTGATCCGCAATGGTGATATCTTCGCGCTTGACATCGGAAATACATTCAACGATCACGGAACGTGCATGGGGCTCGGGCTTTGTCATGTCAAGCACGCCCAGGAAAGCGAACTTGTCAACCTGCGCCAGGAGCGCGATGGCATGCAGGCTTGTAGAGTTGATCAGGTCAACGAGATGTTTGCTGTTTTTCTGAAATTTCTTGGCCACTCGTCGCTCCTTTATATTTGCTGAGTGGCCGTTCTCGCTTATCTCGGACCCGACATCAGCGGCAGTCGTTTCACGGGATGATTCCCAAGATGATCTTGGTTTTTATATTTGAAAGCCAGTCTTCCCTGTATTGCAGCGCCAGGAGATCCAGATTGCCTCGACCGATGCCAGACTTGCGCGCCAAGTCTTCCAGTGAAGTCATGCAGTCCAGCCAGCCAAGCCCATGCGAGGCAACCAGCGCAGCCTTGTCAGCAGTCGTAACCACGATAACTTGCGATGGCAGCAAATTGTTGGCTCGCAGCCACGCAAAGAGGTGCTTTTCACCGTCATCGAGGGTGCTGCATGAAGGATGGCCCAACACCAAGGTGGCAAGGTCTTTTTTGGATACGGAGTGCTGGCCTGCAAGGCCCGCTGATAACGCTGTGGACGGCACGTTGACGTGTCGTCGGTCCCCGGGGTTGCCAGTCAGAGCTTCCTCAACGCACTTCTCAACTGTTTCGATTGCGAATCGGCTGGCAATCGCTGTCCAGCAACCGGTCCGAAATGCTTCAAGAATGACATTGGTATCCGCAAACACTCGGATTTTTTGCATATGGATCTCACCTCACAACTCGAATGGAGCGGTGAGGTCGTACTGAGCAAACAGCTCGGTCAACCCGCCAAGTCCAAGGCCCATGGTCTTGGCCGCTTTGCGCGCCGACAACCTTCCATTTTCCAATGCCTCGTGGAGCATCTTCACAAAGTTGGGGGAGAACCGTTTGGGTGGTCCCGATACCGATGGTCGCTGTTTCTCTTGCGACAGAGCGCGTCGGGTAGCGTCACCGATGAGCTTGAGGTTGAACATTCTCCACGCCAGCGTTACCGGGGCAACCCGCAGTAAGGCTGCGACTTCACACAGGTGCGTAATATCGTTAGCCTGGTCGCCTTCGACAAGTTTTTTGAGGGATGCACTTGGCATCAACAATGCAGCGGCAAAACTGTTCGCCAGTTGCTCAATACGTTTGCCTTTGCTACGCTCTTCTACGGAATTGGATTCCCTGTGATCTGGCTTCATCGCATCCCAAGTCAGCGCGTGAAAAAGTTCGTGGGCCAGGTCGAAAAAACGACGCGCCTCGCTCTCATTACGGTTGATCAGAATGACCCCCATCTCTTCGAGGTGGCAAGTCGCGCCGGAGATGGATTTGCCATCAACGGCATCAACGGTGTCAACGAACAACACCGGTATGTCCAGTTCCCGCTCGATCTTGTCTATCAAGCCCTCAGCCGGAATGACTCCTAAGCCAAGCTCGGCGACCAGACTTTCAGCGCGCTCCTGTGCATCCTCAAAAGTGGACTGAGTCGATAGTCGGAGGGCACGTTTAAGCACGCTGCTGCGACTGTCTTGTTGCTCACGCAGCCAACGCAGCAAACCGATCAACTGACCGGCCTTGAGCTCAAAGCCGTCGAGACTATCCTCGGGAACCTCCGGCGCAGCACGCCATGAGAACTGAGCCTCGCCAGCCACGGCAAAGGGGTCGATAAAAAATTCGAGGTCCCGATCGAGTAGATCGGAAAGCGCCATCATTTCTTCCGGCTTGAGCCCGCGCTTGCCGTTTTCAATGTCGGAAATGGACTGGCGATCGTTCAATCCAAGCCCTTGGGTGAGCTGATCTTGGGTCCAGCCCTTGGCCTCGCGCGCCGCCTTCACGCGGTAGCCGATCAATTTTTGCGAGATTTTTTCGAGCATGGCCATCACCTATCTAAAAAGACAGTTTAATCTTGCATATTAGAAAAGGCAATATATTCTTGCATATTTATTTTAGCAAGACCATCAATTACCCTGCGTTGCCATCCTGTTCGGAAGAATAAGGACATCATTTATGACTGTTTCCATTCCACGACGCAGTCATGAAAACCATCGAACTTACTCCTCCGTCAGCAATGTCCCCCGCCGCGCGCGCTGGCGAGATCACATCAATCCTGGCAGCAGCGATTACGCGTTGCTATCTCGCAAGTACCGAGGCAGAAAGACAAATTGACCTTGGCTTTGTGCCCGGGCAGAGCGTTCATACAACCCCGTATCAATAAACGAGGTTCCGATGAACGACACCCAAAATTCTGTGGCCGCGCAAGTAGCCTCCCTGTCCACTCTGCCAATTGCCGACCTGTGGGTGCTGTGGGACCAGCACTACCCACGGCGGCCAGAAAGCCCGAACCGCAGCTACTTGCAGTCCCGCGTAGCTTACAAGTTGCAGGAAGCGGCCTTTGGAGGCCTATCCCCTGACGCCCAGCGCCAGCTGGTCAACATCGGCATCCGCCACTCGAAAATAAAAGGGCGGCAAAAATCACGCGAAATTCACCTCGCACCCGGAACCGTTCTGGTGCGCGAGTGGGGTGAGCGGGACCACAAGGTCACGGTCACGGCTCAGGGCACCTTCGACTACGAAGGCAATTCCTTCAAAAGTCTTTCATCCGTTGCCAGGCAGATCTCGGGTACGCATTGGTCGGGGCCTTTGTTCTTTGGTCTTCGTAGCACTCCGAAGGATCCAAAATGAGCACGGTCAGCACGACAAATACAATTGCCCAGACCAAACCGCGCAAACGCTGCGCGGTCTACTGCCGGGTTTCCTCAGACGAACGGCTTGAGCAAGAGTTCAACTCCATTGATGCGCAGAAAGAATCTGGCCACGCATACGTTACCAGCCAGCGCTCGGAGGGCTGGATTCCGGTGGCCGACGATTACGACGACCCAGGGTTCTCTGGTGGCAATACCGAGCGACCGGGGCTGAAACGACTGTTGGCGGACATTGAGCGCGGTCTGGTCGATATCGTGGTGGTCTACAAAATTGACCGACTCACTCGAAGTCTGGCGGACTTTTCCAAGATGGTCGAGGTGTTTGAACGCCACGGTGTGTCCTTTGTGTCGGTCACCCAGCAGTTCAACACCACCACGTCGATGGGGCGCTTGATGCTCAACGTGCTGCTGTCCTTTGCCCAGTTCGAACGCGAAGTGACTGGCGAGCGCATTCGCGACAAGATTGCGGCCAGTAAACGCAAGGGGCTGTGGATGGGCGGCGTGCCGCCACTGGGCTACGACGTGCAAAACCGCCTGCTGGTCATCAACGAAGCTGAAGCCACGGTTGTACGACGTATTTTTGCCGACATGCTGACGGTGGGCTCACCCACCAAGATTGGCCGCACGCTGACGCTGGAAGGCATCACCACCAAGGCCTGGACGACGCAGGACGGTCAAACACGTGTTGGCGCACAGATCGACAAGAAGTATTTGCACAAGTTGCTGCGCAACCGCATCTATTTGGGTGAGTTGTCCCACAAGGGCAGTTGGTTTCCTGGCGCGCACCCTGCAATCCTTGACCATGGGCTTTGGGGCCAGGTTCACGAGGTATTGGCCAAGGATCCCCATACCAGGGCGGGCGCGACTCAAATACGGTCCCGTACCGACTCCCTGTTGCGGGGCTTGCTCTTTGCGCCCAGCGGGGATCCGATGTACGCGACCTACACGCGCAAAAATGGGCGCAAGTACCGCTACTACATGTCCAAGTCGGAATCACGCTTCGGTGCGCTGGGCAAAACCTCGGAGCGCATGCCTGCCGCCGAGGTTGAAGCCGCCACCGTGGCGCAAATCAAGACCGTGCTGGCCAGTCCTGAATCCATCGCGGCGGTGTGCAGGCAGGTTCAAAACGCTGGTTCACAGGTGGACGAGGCGACAACTGTCATGGCCATGGTCAAACTGGGTGACGTGTGGGAGCAGCTTTTCCCTGCCGAGCGCCACCGGATCGTCAACCTGATGATCGAGCGCATTGATCTGGTCAACGGTGGTTTGAGGGTGAAATGGCGTGCATTGGGCTGGAAGGCACTCATTGGGGAATTCACGCCGCAGAGCATTGGTGCCGAACTGGTTGAGACGGAGGCCACAGCATGAACGACGCTCTGGAGTCTTTTGTGCCAATGACACTGGCCCGGCGTGGAGCGCAGCAATTGGCCACCACAGATGCACCTGCGTTTGATGCCACCCTTCTCCAGGGCCTGGGCCGAGCGTTCTACTGGAAGCACCTACTTGACAGCGGCATTGCCAAAAGCGGCTCTGATATCGCACGGCAGGAAGGTCTGCACCACTCGTGCATCAACGAACTCATGCGGCTCACGCTGCTGGCACCGGACATCGTTGCCCAGTTGATGGCGGGTCGCCAGCCACGGCGACTGACGCTGATGTGGTTCCAGCGTAACCCACTGCCTGTGGACTGGCAGGCCCAGCGCGACATCATCGCGAGCTTTAAATAAGGTGGACAGCATGGCAAGAAAGCACACCGGACAGCTGACTGGCATCCCCGTAACCTACCAAACACCGAGCCCGGCGGGTAGCGTGCAAATGGAAACGTTCATTCCCTGGACGTTGGTCAAACGCGGGGTTCGGCGGCAAGTCATCACGCCAATTGATGCGCCCCAGGAGTTTGTAGTCGAAGCGGCGTTGGAGAAGCGGGAACGTGAGACCTATCAGGACAGCCCATTGCTTCGGGCGTTGGGGTTGGCCCACTACTGGCAGCGGCTACTTGATGATGGGAAGATGCAAACCATTGGTGACATCGCCCAAATGGAGGAGATGGATATCACCCAGGTGCGACGTTTGCTCCGCCTCGCATTACTGGCTCCCAGCTTCCTCGAAGTAATTGTGGCAAAGGCTGAATTGACTCCGATCAATCTGGAATTCGTTTTGCGCCGGTCAATGCCGGATGACTGGGACGCGCAAAGAGTGCTGCTGGCAGCGTAGGGCTGGTTCAAGCTCGCCACCGATGGTTGCCCTTTGGTGGTCATTTTCGCGTCTTGATTTTCGGGACTTTTGGGGCCGCTTTGCTGCGAAAGCGGAAGTACCACAACAGAGAAAGCAGCTGTTCAAGCTCTCGCAGTCGGCTTACTTTCGCTTGTCATTGAAAAACAGATACTTAATCAACGCTACGGCGAAGAGCACTAGCACTACAAGGATCAGGAGCCCGAAGAGGCCCATTCCCCACATCATTCCACCACCCATCATTCCGTCCATCATTGATTGCATCGTCGTCTCCATTGTGGTTGCCCAAGTGTTACTGTCTCCGTTCCTTTAATGACGATGTTCACAGCATGTAGCCGATGTCGGAGGTGGCGGTCGGGTAAGCAAACATCGTCGTCTTCAAGTCGTCTGCGGTAAGCCCTTTGCGGATCGCAAGCCCGAAGATGTTGATCACCTCGTCGCAATGCGGCCCGATCAGATGCGCGCCCAGAATGCGGTCGGTTTTTTCATCGACCATCACCTTGAACCCATAGGTCGTCTCAGCGACGCGCTTCGCTGTGAACCAGCTTGATGCCTTCTCGCTTTGCATCCTGAATTTCACCCCGCTGTCGCGTACCTGCTGCTCGCTCATGCCCACGGAGGCGATCGGCGGCGTCGTGAATGCGACGCTCGGCACGCCGAGATAGTTGGGTATCGCATGATTGCCTTCGAGCATGTTGGCTGCGGCGACCTTCGCGTCGTGGCTAGACACCGGTGTCAGCGGCGGACCGCTCGAGGCCGCGTCACCCACTGCGTACACGGCAGGGTTGGACACGCTTTGCAAGAACTCGTTCAGCTTGAGGCGTCCCTTCACGGTCGTCACGCCCGCACTGACGAGGTCGAGCGGCTCCAGATCGGGCACGCGCCCGGCCGCATGCACCACGAGGTCGGCCTTGAACAGCTCATCCTTGCCGTTCGACGACGCGCGTACGGTTAGACCCTCGCTGCTCCTCTCGATGGCGGTCACGCGCGTCTGGAGCCGCACGTCGATTCCGACTTCGATGAATTTCTCCATCAGCCAGCCAACAGGGTCCGGGTCGAACGGCGCGAGCATACGATCCATCTGCTCGAGCACCGTCACCTGCGCGCCGGCCTGCGCAGCGATGTTGGCGAACTCGGCGGCAATGAATCCACCGCCGAGCAGGACGATCCGCTTCGGCAAGTGATCGAGCTCGAGGAAATCCGTGCTGGTGATGACGTGTTCCTCGCCGGCGATGCCCAGTTTCATCGGCACTGAGCCAACCGCGATCAGAACGAAACGGCCTTCGAGCACCTCACCGCCAACCTCGACCGAACGCGGGCCGCAGAATTTGGCGCGTCCGTGATAGGCGTCGATGCCATTCTTCGCGAAGCTCTTCTCCTTCATCGCCGGCACGGGCTCGGTGAAGCTGCGTTTGAACCTCATGAGATCGCTCCATGCTATGGCCGGCTCTCCACCAGAAACTCCGTGCCCTTGCATGCGGCGGGCATGGTCGATCGCTTCGACCGCGCCGACCAGTACCTTTTTCGGGTCGCAGCCACGCAACGCGCAGGTGCCACCAAAAGGCAGATGGTCGATGACTGCGACGCGCCATCCGGCCGCCCGGCAGCGGGAAGCTGCGCCCGTGGCGCCGGTTCCGGTGCCGATGACGACGAGGTCGTATTGATGGATCATTTTCTTTTCTCCTAAGTTTGGTTGGGCCTGAATTACAGGCTGGGACAGGTTTTATTCCCTTCTGCCGAAGACCCGCAGCACTCTGGTCATTGACAGGAGAAACAGCCCGGTCAGTGCCAGGGCTGCAACGCCCCAGTGGTCGCCGACAAAAGCCCCGACGCCCGTGCCGGCGAGCACTGCAGCGAGTAGTGGCAAATGGCAGGGGCACGTCAGCACCGCCAGCGCGCCCCATGTGTATGCGCGCCAGCTTGGTATGGGCGGCGATACGCCGCTGGTATGAACGCTGACACCGGCCTCACTGGCCAGCTTCGAGATTGTGTAGGCGTCCATCAGTCAACTCCGTAGTTATCCCGCGCAGCAGGAAAGCTGTGTCACGTCCTTGGTGAAAGTTTGAGCGCACAACTTCAAGCCTTCGACCATAGTCAGATAAGGGAACAAGGTATTGGCCAGCTCTTGCACTGTCATCTGCGCGCGAATGGCCATTACCGCTGTTTGAATCAACTCGCCGGCTTCTGGCGTCACCGCTTGCACGCCAATGAGCCGCCCACTGCCCGCGTCCACCACCAGCTTGATGAAGCCACGGGTGTCAAAGTTGGCCAGCGCACGAGGCACGTTGTCAAGGCTTAGTGTGCGGCTGTCAGTCTCGATACCCTTGAGTTGCGCCTCAGCCTCGGACAGGCCCACGGTGGCAACTTGCGGGTCGGTGAACACCACCGCTGGCATGGCAGTCAGGTCGAGTGTGGCGTCGCCACCGGTCATGTTGACTGCTGCGCGCGTGCCGGCCGCCGCCGCGACATAGACGAATTGCGGCTGGTCGGTGCAGTCGCCAGCGGCGTAGATATGCGGGCTGTTGGAACGCATGGCCTTGTCTACGACGATGGCGCCTTGCGCGTTGACCGCGACGCCTGCCGCCTGCAGCGAAAGGCGACTCGTATTGTGCGATCGACCGGTGGCAACGAGCAGCTTGTCGGCGCGCAGCTCACCTTGGCCGGTAGTGAGTATGAATTCACCGTTCACATGGCCGACCTGGCTGGCTTGGGTATGTTCCAGCACCTCAACACCCTCCAGGCGGAAAGCGGCTGTGATTGCTTCGCCGATGGCTGGGTCTTCCCGAAAAAGGTAGTGCAACATTCGTTCTGTAATTTCCCCGACCACTGAAACTGACCCTGTTTGGAAGTTTCTGGTTTTGGGATTTTTTAAT
>NZ_JAAFHA010000165.1 GCF_010365055.1 Rhodoferax sp. | reverse complement strand
GCCAGCATCTTGCGGATGCGGTCGTCGTCACTGTCTTCGTCATCGTCGTGCTCGCAATGGAGCTTGCTCAGTTCGTCCTTGGACTTCTGAATTTCAAGCACGTGCTCACGCGCCCGGTCGCTGGCCTTCTTGTACGCATCCTTGTCCCGGTTCGCCACAAAATTGACCGTGACGGAAACGCTGAGGTCCAGGCCCTGTTCGACTTTGACCTCGTGTTCAGCCTGTTCGAAGGATTTCTTGTCGTCGAGGTCCATCTTGGTTTGCACCATGTCGGTCAATGGGCTGATCACGCTGTGCTTGCCGGCCGAGGTTCTCAAGACGTAGGCGGTGGGCACCTTGACATCCGGGAAGTCCATGTCGGTGGCATCGGTGCCGACCATGGCAATGAGCTTGGCAGTGGCGAATTCGGTGGTGGCGATCTGCAGCGTCACCTTGCCGGCTTCGTCGGTGCGCCCTTGTGTTTCGGTGCTTTGACACACGCCGTCGTTGTTGCTGTCCACACAGACCAGGGCGTTGTAGATCAGTCCGTCCATGACGGTGGTGGTTACCGCCGTGGTGTTGCCGTTGGCGTCAACTGAACCACCGCCACCGCAGGCAGTGAGGGAGACGACGGCTGCGGCGATCAGGCCGAGCGTGAATTGAGAATTGGAAATTTTCATGGTGAGACTCCAGAGGTGGTTAAAACGAGAGCGTGGTGAGAATTTGGTCTTTTATTTTGGGAATATTTCCCATTAATGTCAGTTATCTCGCCAGTTATGTCAACCGGATTAAATACTAATTTGGGAAAAAACCCCAAAATTCTTGTGTAATTGTTTGTTCGGGCACAATGCGCCCAGTGAAAGAAAAAACCATCAAACCGCTGAGCAAGCTCGGACCCGCTGCGCCATCTGCGGCGCCGCGTGCCCCCGGCTTGCCAGAGCCGGCGCTGGCGGCGCAAGCGATGGCGCGGGTGTTGCAGCCCTTGGCGCGCTTGATGATCGACCACGGACTGCAACTGCCGTCGATGGTGGAACTCCTGAAAAATGAACTCGTGCGCGAGGCGACGGCGACTTTTGGCCTGGCCGACAAAGGCAGCTCCGACAGCCGCATTGCGTTGTTGACGGGCGTGCACCGCAAGGATGTGAAACGGTTGCGCGAGGCGCCGGTGAGCGCCAGCACGGCGGTGCCCCTGGTGCCGGTGGCGGCCTCGGTGGTGGCGCGCTGGATCAGCGAGCCCCGGTTTTTGAACGCCGACCAGAGCGCTCGGCCCTTGGCACGCACCCCGGGGCGCAGCGGCGTGGGCGAGCCCGACTTCACCACGCTGGTGGCTGAAGTCAGCCGCGATGTCGGCGCGCGCGCCGTGCTCGACGAGCTGGCGCGCCTGGGCGTGGTGGAGTTGCAGGACGATGGCTACGTGGCCCTGAAGACCAGCGCTTTTGTGCCGCACGAGGGGCTGGACGAATCATTCCATTTTCTGGCCACCAATGTCAGCGAACACCTTGCGGCGGCAGTGCACAATCTGGCGCCTGATCGGCAGGGGCCTTTGATGCTGGAGCAAAGTGCTTTTTCGCAGGATTTGTCGGCCGAGCAGGCGGCGCAACTGCAGCAGCAGGCGCGGCGCCTGTGGGCCAGCAGCTTGCGCCAGTTCTTGCAGACGGCCACGGTGGCCGAGCAGCGCAGTCAGGCCGATACCGGCCCCAAACACCGGGTGCGATTCGGCGTGTATTTCCATGACGCACTGCAGGCGACGCCAGAGCCGCCGCCCGAACTGCGGCCTGCGGCCAAGCCAGCGGCAAAGAAGAGAAGTCAAGACAAGAGAAAGCCTGCACCATGAGCAAACCCTCACAACCGAACCTTTATTTGACCCGGCGCCACTGGCTGGCCCTGGCCGCCTCTGCCGTGAGCGGCTGCGGTGGCGGCAGTGGGGTCAGCACGGCCGCGCTGCCCGGCACCGGCGGCACCGGCATCTACACCCAAGGCTCGATTTCTGGTTTTGGCAGCGTGATCGTCAACAGCATCAAGTTCGACGATGGGCTGGCCGACGTACAGATGGACGGCGATTCAGCCACTTCTGCTGATTTGCGGGTGGGCATGGTGGCCAGCGTTCAGGGCGAGCGCGGGGCCGACCCGACCCTGGGAACGGCCAGCCACATCGAGGTCTGGTCGATTGCGCAGGGCCCGGTGCTGCAAGTACCGAGGGTGACGCAGAGCTCCCAGCGTGCCGATGGCACCGTCGCCGAGTTTGCCGAGTTCTCCGTGGCGGGTATGACGGTGCAAACCAACCCCGATACGTCGTTTTACGGCGTTGCTCTGGCGTCGGACCTGGTACCCCAACAGGTGGTGACGGTGTGGGGCCTGCAGGCAGGCGCGGATGGCAGCCGCTGGACCGCCACCCGTGTTGAGGTGCGCCCGATGGGCATGGTCTTGGACAGGGTTAGCACCGGCGTGGTCCACGTGGCGGGCTCGCAGCGCTCACTCAACGGCTTGCTGCTCACGGGTTCGATGGCGGACGTGCTGGTCGACGGGTCGTTGCTGCGGGTTCAAGGTGTCTGGTCTGATGCCAGTAGCAGTCTGGCGGTGGCGCACGTCAAGTTGCTGGGCTCCGGGCTGCTTGGCCAGTTGCCAGATGACGCCAAGATTGAGGTCGAAATTGAAGGCTTCGTGACCGACACGCCCTCGGCCAGCGCTTTCATGCTGGGCAACATCGTGGTGGATGCCAGCGCCATTGCGCCCCTCAATATGCAGATCAAAAGGGGAACGCGGGTGGAGGTGCATGGCACTTGGCAGTCGGGCGTGCTCAAGGCCACCAAGGTGGAGGTTGAAGATGAACAAGCGCTGCAATCGGTTGAGCTCAAAGGCACGGTCGAATCATTCAAAGGCGTGGCAGATTTTGTGGTGCGAGGGCAGCGCTGTGATGCCTCTGGCCTCACCAACGCCGATGTGAGTCATGGCCTGCTTGCCGATTTGAAAAATGGCGTCAATGTCAAGCTCAGGGGCAACAAGGCCGGCGACGTGCTGCGCGTGAGTCAGCTGGAATTCGTGATGAACGACGACTGACAGCAGGCAAGGGGCAAGGCAGCGGGACGGTCGTTTTGGGTTTTTTATACATCAAAACAGGCTGTAGCCCTCGTCCTTATTGCCTGATGCGCTATCTATTTGGAATCAATTAGCGCAGCGCGTCCCACACCAGCTTGGTGCCGGTTAGGAACATGCCCAGGTACAGCAGGCGGTAAAACAGCAGCGGGTTGATGCGCCGGGCCATAAGCACACCGATCCACACGCCGATCGGGGCGATCGGTAGCAACACCAGCGAGGTCGCCATGTTGCGGGTGTCGAGCAGGCCCAGCCAGCCGTACGGAATCCATTTGGCCAGGTTGATGACGAAGAAGAAGAAGGCCATGGTGGCGGTGAACTTCAACGGCGACAGGCGCAGCGGAATCACGTAGGCGCTGATCGGCGGGCCGCCCGCATGGGCAACGAAACTGGTAAAGCCGGAGGTGGCCGTCAGCAGCGCGCCCAGCCATTTCGGTGGCGGCGCGCTGTCGGGTTTGGGTGGGAAGAGCAGGCGCTGCGCCAGGAACGCCAGCGTGAACACGCCCACCAGACCCGCCACAGTGCGGGCATCCAGCAGTTTGAACAGCAAGGCCCCAATCACGATGCCGACCAGGCCGCAGGGGATCAGAAACTTCAGCAGGTTCAGGTCAAAGTCTTTGCGAAAGGCGGCTAGGCCAAGAAGGTCCATCAGCAGCAGCACCGGCATCAAAATGGCGGCCGCCTCGGGCACCGTGACCGCCAGGGCCATCATGGGCACGGCCAGCGAGCCAAAGCCGGCGCCAAAGCCGCTCTTGCTCACCCCCAGCAGGAGCACGGCGGGGATGGTCACCGCGTAGAAATAGGGGTCGGTGATGAGGGGGAACGACAAGGGCAGGGTCATGGCGCGAAAATCCTGACATGAACAATATTCAATTTTGGGGCGAAACCCTGCGGCTGCTGGTGGAGCTGGCCGGAACGGTGGCGTTTGCATTGTCGGGCGTTTTGGAGGCGGCACGGCGCCGGCTTGACGTCGTCGGGGTCTGTGTGGTCGGTTGTCTGGTGGCTTTTGGCGGCGGCACGCTGCGCGATCTGCTGTTGGACCAGCGGCCCTTCTTCTGGGTCCGTCATGTCGAGATGCTGTGGGGCGTGTTGGGGCTTTGCCTGCTGGCCATGTTGTTTCTGCGACAACGGCATCTGGCGCTGACCCAAAGCGCGATCCAGTGGCCTGATGCCCTGGGTTTGGGGCTGTTCACGGCCAATGGCGTGCATCAGGCGCTCGAAGTCCAGATGCCCAGCGTGGTGGCGGTGCTGATGGGTGTCATCACCGGCGTTTTTGGGGGCGTGCTGCGCGACATTGTGTGCAACCAGATTCCCACGGCCTTCAGCGACCACAAGCCGTACACCGTGTGTGCTTTTGCCGGCGGCTGGGTTTATATCGGCTT
>NZ_JAAFHA010000040.1 GCF_010365055.1 Rhodoferax sp. | reverse complement strand
GGCTTGGGTTTGAAGGCAAAATCGGGGCTACTCAAATAGTGGAGACAGCGCGGGTTGCGACGCAACGCCAGCCTGCTCCGAAAAACTGTTAACCCCGGAACTCTACCCCAAGGACCAACACGACATGACGCACAGCGCAACCCGGGCTCCCGGCTTTCAGATCACGGTGCAACCCAGCGGCCGCGCCTTCAGCGCCGAGCCGCACGAGACAATTCTGGCCGCCGGCATTCGCGCCGGCGTCGCCCTGCCCTATGGCTGCAAGGATGGCGCCTGCGGCACCTGCAAATGCAAGAAGATCGACGGCCGCGTGGTGCATGGCGCGCACCAGAGCAAAGCGCTGAGCGACGAGGAAGAGGCGCAGGGCTGGGTGCTGACCTGTTGCGCCGTGGCGCACAGCGATGTGCTGCTGGAGTCGCGCCAGGTCACGCGGGAGAACGCCTTGCCAATCAGGAAGATGCCGGCGCGCATCAAAGCGCTTGAAAGGCTGTCGCCGGATGTAATGCGCCTGCAATTGCAGTTGCCCGCGAGCGAAGCGTTCAACTACCACGCCGGCCAGTATGTTGAATTTATTCTGCGCGATGGCGTGCGCCGCAGCTACTCGATGGCCAACGCGCCGCACACACTGGCCGACGCTGAGGGCAAGCCCGGTGGCCTGGAGCTGCATATTCGCCACATGCCGGGTGGCCAGTTCACCGAGCATGTGTTTGGCGCCATGAAAGAAAAGGACATCGTGCGCATTGAGGGCCCGTTTGGCAGCTTCTACCTGCGTGAAGACAGCAGCAAGCCGATGGTGCTGTTGGCGTCGGGCACCGGCTTTGCGCCGATCAAGGCCTTGATCGAACAGCTCAAGCTAAAGGGCAGCACGCGCCCTGTGACGCTGTACTGGGGCGGGCGGCGCCCCTCCGACCTGTACCTGGACGCCTGGGTCAAAGCCCAACTGGCGCAGATGCCCAGCCTGCGCTATGTGCCGGTGGTGTCCGACGCGCTGCCCGAAGACGGCTGGCAAGGGCGCACTGGTTTTGTCCATCTGGCCGTGTTGCAGGACATGGCGGACCTCTCGGGCTACCAGGTATATGCCTGTGGTGCGCCCATCGTGGTGGACTCGGCCCGCAGCGCCTACACGCAGGCGGGGCTGCCGGAGGATGAGTTTTATGCCGACGCTTTCATCACCGAGGCCGACAAGGCGCGGTCCGCAGCGACTGCCTGACTTCAGTCAAGCGATCCCGCGCGCTGGCCACCATGAGCCTGAGGCTGCGGGTACAGCGCCGTCAATATCCGGGATGCCATTTGACTGAGCACGGCCTGCAGCGGCGCCGTTGAGGGGCTCAGTGGTGAACTTGTCCGGATGGTGCTGAAGGCCTGGTCCATCGCCGCCTCGTGCGCGCCAACGGCTGAATCCACCTGCTCGCGCCAGAACGACGGCGCCTGCGAGACCACAAACTTGCCGCGGCCGCGGCCGAAGTGGATCACGGCCAGATAGCGCAGCAGAGCGGCCACCAATTGGGCGCGCAAAAAGTCGTCGGAAAACTGCACGCGGGACGCGTCGCGCCCGGTGCTGACATTGAAGACCTCGGCCGCACCCCAAAAAGCCACCGCTCCGCCGATGGCGCCAATCAAGGCGCCAGCGCCCAGGCTCATACCACCGGCCATGGCATCGGCCGCCAGCCCCCCGAGCAGGCCCTGCGACACAGCGCCCCACAAGCTGGCGAGCGGCTTGCTGACCGGCTCGGTGGCGACAAAGGCGCTGGCGACCAACTCGTTGATTTCTGCCACAGAAGCCGCGTCAAGGTGGTGCAATTTGAGCAGCTCGACCGTGGTTTTGGCACTGTTCCCAGCCAAGCGCTCGGTCAGTTTGAGCATCGCTTTTTCCTCGGCACTCTTTCCAAGTTGCTGGCCAAGCCCCAGAAAGTTCAGCACCTTCTTCTTGATGACACCACCGTCGCCTGCGATCAGCTCGGCATCACAGGCTGCCGCCACCAGCTGCGCCGCAATCAGCTGCATGGACGCCTGAAAACGAGCCTCGTTGGCCTGTTCCCAGCTCCGCAACAGACGACCATAGGCCGCCATTTTTTCTGCAGGAATCAACGTCGCCAGGGCCTCATAAAAAACGCGTTCATGCACCCAGCAGCGCGCGTAGGCGTCAAGCGCCAGCACTTGCCTGACCATCGGGTAAGTGGCCAAATGCTTTTGCCAGCGCGCCTGCTCCGCCTGCTCTGCGGCAAAGGGCTGCGGCGGACCGAGCTGGTTGAGCAGCACCACGACCGGTTTGCCAAGCCACTGAAGAATCTTCATCTCTGGCGCCAGGTAACCGGCGTCCTGCGGGTCTTCCGACGAATTGACGATGTACAGCACCACATCGGCCGCCTCACGCGCGGTCTTCACCGCCTGTTGACTGAGCCAGAAAGGCTTGTCGCGGTAACGGTCCAGCACTTCACTCAAGAACCAGCCAATCGGGTTGCCCGACAGTTTGAGCCGGGCGTACAGCCGCACCGAATCGCCAAATCCGGGCGTATCCCAGAGCTGCAACTCATCGCCCAAAGGGGTCGACAACAGCCGGTAGGACTCGGACTGTGTCGTGACATGGGTGTCGTCGCGCACCTCGCCCACATCAACGCCAATGAGCGTGCGCGCCAGCGTGGTCTTGCCCACATTGGTGTGAGAAATCAGCGCGAGATGGAGTTGGGCCGGTGTCGTCACGGCGCGCTCCTTGTGGCAGCCAGGCCGCGCCTGATGTCCTCTGCGCGGGATTCTGGCTGGGCCAGATTGACGATGCTGAGCTGCACCTGATGCAGTTCGCAGAACTGGCGCCAAAGCGCAATGCGTTCACGCATCCGGGCGTCGGCTCCCGCCTGGGCGCCGAGTCGCTCCCGATAGCCCGACTCGTCCACCATCACGGAGAAATCTGGCGTCCTGCCACGGGTAAACTGGTCAATGAAGGCGCCGTGATTTTCTTTCTCGGGGGTGGCGCTGAGGTTGAAGAGGGCGACCGTGTGCGCAATGTCGACAGCTTTGATGGCGTCATGCAGTGGCTCATTCTTCAGTTCTTCTCCATACGCCGTTGACGGCCTGAGCATGACGCGTGCCTGCGCGCCGAGCAGCATGTTGGCAACGGTGGCAAGGCCGCGGTCCCGCAGCTCATCGACGTTGAAACTGTAAGGAAACACGCGCAGCAAGGTCGGTTCGACAAAGCCGATATGGCCGCTGATCTGACGGAAATAGGGCTGGCGTAAATCGACCGGAAAATGAGTCGCCAGCTTCTTCTCCGACCAACGCGCCGACAAGGCCAGCAGCAGGCGCGGCAGCACCACGACCAGAAACAGCGTTGCGCCGTAGAGGTGCACCCACAGCGCCCCATTGGCCGGGGCAGCGGTCTGCGGCAGTTGCAGCGCCTGGACGTCCGCGATGGAGAAGCCCGGCAGCTGAAAGACATAGCTTGCCGGCGTGAACAGCAGCAACAAAATGGCATGCAGCTGCCCGCCATCAAGCCAGGTGCTTTCCCAGCCAGCCTGGTAGCGGGCGTTGACGCCATGCGCGTACAGGGCGGCCACGGCCCCGATGGCAAAACAGGCGGAGCTGAGATGAACGATGCGTTTGACGCGCGCCGCGCTCAAAGGCGCGCTCAGGTCCAGCCATTCAACCGCAAACTTGGACATGGCCAGCGCCAGCAGCGGCGGCAGTTTTCGCGGCACCGCCGTCTTGAAGTTCGACAATCGCGTCCACAGGCCAGCCGTCAAACGGCGCACCGGCAGCGCTGGCATGAACAGGCTTGTCAGCAACATTAGGTAGACCGCCACATTCCAGCCAAGGATCAGCAGCAGCGGGGCCGACAGCAGGTCCACGCGGTGCGGATCGGCGATGCGCTCGATCGCGAAACCCACCACCAGGGCCAGCGTGGGCAGTGCGATGCCAACGAGGCGCCCGCCCTGCCGGTGCGCGGCGAAGGTGGCAAACGAAGGGTGGCGTTCAGCGATTTTCTTGAGCAGCAGTTCAGCCCGCTTTTGCAGCAACAGCGTAGGCGTCAACGCCGACCGGCCGTCGGACGCATCCCATTGCGCCAGCTTCATAGCGCTCTCGGTGGCATAGCTCCGGTCGTCTTCACTGAGCAATTGACGCGCGGTGTCGGTGCTTTCTATCGCCCGAACCAGCAAAATGTCGCGCGCCACGTGTTCGCTCATGGGGCTGCGCGCTTGTGCCTTGTTGTCAGACAAAGGCTTGTCTTTGCGGCCTGATGGGTGGATCATGGGATCATTGTGGGCTTGTGCGATGTGCAAACGCTCATCCTACGCTACGGCGACCTCTCCCTGCGCCCACCGCCGTCCCGGCAAAAGCCCATTCACATCACGATACGTCCATGCCTAAGCTCATCATTCGCCAAACCAGACCCGAGGACATTGAAGCGCTGGTGCGCCTGCAGCGTGAGGTTTACCCCGGCATCGCCGCCTGGCACCGCGATCGCGTGGTGCAACAGATCGAGATGTTTCCTGAGGGGCAGCTGGTCGCCTACTACGATAACCGCCTGGTCGGCTGTGCCAGCTCCCTGGTCATCCGCTGGGATGAGTGGGCCGACGAGCACACCTGGGACGAGATCACGGCCGCGGGCACCTTCGACACCCACGATCCGGCCGGCTTCACGCTCTATGGCGCAGAGGTCTTTGTTGCGCCCAAGCTGCGCGGCAAGCGCGTGGGCCACGCGCTGTACGAAGCGCGCCGACGCGTCTGCAAGGCGTTGAATTTGCGCCGCATCATCGCCTGCGGCCGTTTGCCGGGCTATCAGGCTGTGGCGGACCAGATGACCATCGGGCTCTATGCGCGCAAGGTGCTGTGGGGCGACCTGAGTGACCCGGTGCTGAGCTTTCAGCTGCGCGAAGGCTTCCGCTACTGTGGCATCATGAAAAACTACCTCGCACAGGACCACGAGTCGCAAGGCCATGCCGCGCTGATCGCCTGGATCAACCCCGATTACGACCCGGCCAAACCCACCGCGCTACAACTGGCGCTCAGCGCCAAACAGGAGCTACCCGTATGACGACCAAAACCCCGCCAGCCAAGGCCTACGAGCCCAAGCCCATCACCGTGCGCATCGCCGCGGTGCAGTACCTGCTGCGCTCCATCCACGACTGGAGCGGTTTTGAGAACCAGGTGCGTTTTGTGATGAAGGCCGCGGGCGACTACAAACCCCAGTTCATCCTGCTGCCTGAAATCTTTACCACCCAGTTGCTCTCGTTCATGGACACGGGCGACCTGCGCCAGGCGGTGCGCAACATGAACGACTACACCGCCCGCTACATCGAGCTGTTCAAGGAATTGGCGGCGCAGTGGAAGGTGCACGTAATCGGCGGCAGCCACCCCACCATCGTCGACGGCAAGCTGCTCAACACGGCCTACCTTTTCACCCCCGAGGGCAAGGTGTTTACCCAGGACAAGATTCACCTGACGCGCTGGGAAAAAGAAAAATGGAAGGGTGATGCCGGCAAGCAGTTGCGTGTTTTTGACACGCCCTATGGCCGCATTGCCATCCTGATCTGCTATGACATCGAATTTCCGGAACTCAGCCGCAAGGTCTGCGAAATGGGCGCCGACATCATCTTCGTACCCTCGTGCACCGACGATCGACAGGGTTTCTTGCGCGTGCGCTACTGCTGCCATGCGCGCGCCATCGAGAACCAGGTCTTTGTGGCGGTCACGGGCACGGTGGGCAATCTGCCGGTCGAGGGGCTCGGGTTGCATTACGGCCAGGCCGCGATCATCACGCCGTCGGATTTTCCTTTTGCGCGTGACGGCATTGCCGCCGAAGGCGTGCCCAACATGGAGCAGATCGTGATTGCCGACGTGGACCTGGGCAAGCTGGTCATGAACCGCGTCAGTGGCACCACCATTCCCCTGTACGACAAGCGGGTCGATGTCTATAACAACGACGTCGAGGTGGTGGCGACCGCTGGCATCTGAGTATCCGGCCCAACTCCCATGGCCAACCCTGATCGATGAAATTGCCCAGCAGCGACTAGCGGCGTGCGTTGGGTGTCTAACGCAGCGAAGTCAAGGAGGAGGCTTGGGCGGAGCCTAAGCCGGGGGACATTCGCGGAGTTGGACACCCAGCGCGCGCGGCAGGTTAAAGCCAATTGCGCGGCCATCACAAACAGTTATTTCAAATTAAGCTGGCGCCGCCTTCAGCGCCCAGGCCACGTGCTCGCGCACCAAGGCGCTCGGGTGCTCGGCGCGCAAGGCCAGCGCATGGGCCAGTTCTGCCGACGGCCGCGCACGCAGTGCGTTGCCCAAAGCCACCGCAATGTTGCGCAGCCAGCGCTCATGCCCGATGCGCCGGATCGGGCTGCCCTCGGTCAACCGCAAAAAATCCTCTTCGCTCCAGCCAAACAGGGTGACGAGTTGGCTGCCCGCCAGGCCCTCGCGCTCATCAAAGTCGGGCAAGGCGCTGCGCTGCGCGAACTTGTTCCACGGGCAGATCA
This sequence comes from Rhodoferax sp., assembly GCF_010365055.1. Classification (GTDB taxonomy): domain Bacteria; phylum Pseudomonadota; class Gammaproteobacteria; order Burkholderiales; family Burkholderiaceae_C; genus Rhodoferax. Next base: position 34,589 of record NZ_JAAFHA010000040.1, on the reverse strand, counting down.
GCTGACAGTCGTCACAGCCGTAAATCCGGTTGCCGATCAAGGGCCGCAGTTCCAACGGGATCGGTCCCGCATGCTCGATGGTCAGGTAGGAGATGCAGCGCCGGGCATCCAACTGCTGCGGCGCCACGATCGCCTGCGTCGGGCAGACCTCGATGCAGGCGCTGCAGCTGCCGCAATGGTCTGTCACTGGCGCGCTGGGCGGCAAGGCCAGATCGACATAGATTTCGCCCAGGAAAAACATCGATCCCGCTTCGCGGCTGAGCACCAGCGTGTGTTTGCCGCGCCAGCCCTGGCCGCTGCGCGCGGCCAGCTCGGCCTCCAGCACCGGGGCCGAGTCGGTGAACACACGATGGCCAAATGGCCCCATCTCCCCGGCGATGCGCTCGCTCAACTGTTGCAAGCGCTTACGCAATACCTTGTGGTAGTCCCGCCCCCGGGCGTAGACTGACACAATGGCTTCGCTTGGGCGCGTCAAACGGCCAAACTCGATCGCCTGCCAGCCATCCGGGGTGCTCGAGGGCAGGTAGTCCATGCGCACCGTGATCACACTCACGGTGCCGGGCACCAGTTCCGCGGGGCGGGCACGCTTGAGACCATGCGCCGCCATGTAGGCCATGTCGCCATGAAAACCACGGGTCAACCAGCTTGATAATCCCTGCTCAGATGAAGACAAATCCACACCGGCCACGCCAATTTGGGAGAATCCAAGCTCTCGGGCCCAGGCCTGAATTTTGGAGACCCATGGGATCGTGTCGGTATGGCTATTGAAGTTATTCACCCTATCATTGTAAAAAGTCTGCTCTGGCCAGATGAAGGCGCCACGCAGCGCTTTGCCCAAACGCTGGCCACGGCGCCCGCCCTGCGCAACGCTTTCATCGAATTGCGGGGCGACCTCGGTGCCGGCAAGACCACGCTGGTGCGCCACCTGCTGCGCGCCCTGGGCGTGGCGGGCCGGGTCAAAAGCCCAACCTATGCCGTGGTTGAACCCTACGAGCTGCCAGAGCGCCAATTGAACGTCTGGCATTTTGACTTTTACCGCTTCAGCGACCCGCGCGAGTGGGAGGACGCCGGTTTCAGAGATATTTTTGCCTCAAGCGGCCTCAAGCTGGCCGAGTGGCCGGAGAAAGCGAATGGCTTTCTGCCGCGCGCGGACCTGATCATTGACCTGGAGGCGGTGACCGAAACGTCGCGCCAGGTGACTCTGAAAGCGCAGACCGCCGTGGGCCAGGCCTTGCTGCAGGCCGTGAGTGAAAGCCCGTCGGCACCAGCGTTGCAGGGCGAGCAAGACCTGCCCAAGGCGCCGCCATGAAGCGGCGCAGCCTGCTGCAGTCCGGCGCCCTCGTGCTGCTGCTGGGCGCCCAGCACATTGCCCGCGGGGCCACCATCCTGGCGGTGCGGGTATGGCCAGCGCCCGACTACTCGCGCGTCACCATTGAGTCCGACACGGCCCTCAAGGTCAAACAATTTTTTATCGCCAGCCCGCCGCGCCTGGCGGTGGACATCTCCGGCATCGACCTCAACCCGGCGCTCAAGGAACTGGTGGCCAAGGTGCGCAGCGACGACCCCAATATTGCCGGCATTCGGGCCGGCCAGAGCGCGCCGGGGGTGGTGCGTCTGGTGCTTGACCTGAAACAGCCGATTGCCCCGCAGGTCTTCACGCTGGCGCCGGTCGCCGCCTACCAGCACCGGCTGGTGTTTGATCTTTACCCGACCGAGGTGGTTGACCCGCTGGAGGCCTTGATTGCCCAGCAGGTCAAGGTCCAGGCGCACGCAAGCCCCGGCCCAAGCAACGTTGCCAGCCCGGTCAGCCCTGCTGGCGCCGACCCCTTGGGTGAACTGATGGCCCAGCACACCGTGCCGCCCGCCCAGAAGTCCAAGGGCGTCGAATCCATCCTGAGCGCAATCCACGCCAAGACTGATCCTAATTCAATAGCGGTAGGTGCCCTGTCCACGGGGGATAGAGGCTCAAAAGACATAAGAAACTTCGACAACGCCCGTGCGCCGGACCAGTCATCTGCCATCACCGATCGGCTGATCATCATTGCCCTGGACCCCGGCCACGGCGGTGAAGATCCCGGCGCCATCGGCCCCGGCGGCACGCGTGAAAAAGATGTGGTGTTGCGCCTGGCCCACCGCTTGCGCGATCGCATCAACGCCACCGTCATCAAGGGCAACACCATGCGCGCCTACCTCACGCGCGACGCCGACTTCTTCGTGCCGCTGCATGTGCGGGTACAGAAGGCGCGCCAGGTCCAGGCCGACCTGTTTGTCAGCCTGCATGCAGACGCCTTTTTCACGCCGCATCCGCAAGGTGCCAGCGTGTTTGCGCTGAGCCAGGGCGGCGCCTCCAGCAGCGCGGCGCGCTGGATGGCGGCCAAGGAAAACAAGGCCGACCTGATTGGGGGCCTGAATGTGAGGGCGCGCGACGCGCAAGTCAAGCGCGCCATGTTTGACATGAGCACCACGGCGCAGATCAATGACAGCCTGAAGCTCGGCAGCGCCATGCTGGGTGAAATCAAACGGGTCGGCAAGTTGCACAAGGCCAGAGTCGAGCAAGCCAGTTTTGCGGTGTTGAAAGCGCCCGACATTCCGAGTGTTCTGGTGGAGGCGGCTTTTATCAGCAACCCGGAAGAAGAGATCAAGCTCAACAGCGAGGCCTACCAGGACCAGTTGGCCAGCGCACTGATGCGTGGCATTGAAGGCTACTTCTCCAAAAATCCGCCGCTGGCCAGGAACCGTTCGGTCTAAACGCGGCGCTGGCACAGTAAATACCCTAATTGCGCCCGGCCAGCCAAACGCACCAAAATCAAGGATTATTGACTTGGGCCTGCGCGACAAGCGTTGCCCACAAGACCTGCCATGACCGCTGTTGCTATCGATCTCACCCGCGGCGTCTTCGCCAAGACCGCCATCGGCCAACAGGAGATTGCGTCTCGCTCCCTGGGCTTGGGGCCACTGCCACGGCGGCTGCTGGTGCTCATTGACGGAAAGCGCAACGGCCAGGAACTTGCCGTCTTCACGCCGGGCCAGGACATTGAAGTTCTGCTGAGCCAACTGATCGAGAACGGCTGCATCGAGGTGCAAGCACCCCGCCAAGCGGCGCCCGCGACCCAACCTGTGGCGCCCGCGCAACCCGTGCCTGGTGCCGAACTCGCCAGCCTGCCCCCGCCCGAGTCACGCAGCGCCAAAGACATCGAGATGGCACGCAATTTCATGACCAACACGATCAACACGGTGTTCGCCCAGAACACGCGCCTGACCTTGCTCGAAGCGCTGCTGGCCTGCAAGACCAGCCAGGATCTGCGCCGGGTCTATTTGTCGTGGGTCGAGACCATGAGTACGAGCGCGATGGGCACCAAGCGCCTGCCCGAGTTTCGCGAGAAGCTGTTCAAGGTGCTCTGAACTGCCCGCGAGCCAGCGCGGCCGGGGCAGCCAAAACTCAGATTTGTACGGCGGTGCGCTTGGCCTTCCAGGCGCCAAACAGGATCACCAGCCCGGGGATCAAAATCATGGCCCAGATGATTTTGTCCAGATGCGCTTTCACAAACGGGATATTGCCAAAGAAATAGCCGATGGTGATGATGCCGACCACCCAGAGCGCGCCGCCGGTCACATCAAAGAAAGTGAAGCGGGCCCGGCTCATCTTTGCCACGCCGGCCACAAAAGGCGCAAAGGTGCGTACAAAGGGCATGAAGCGCGCCGCCACGATGGTGATGCCGCCATAGCGCTCGTAAAAATCATGGGCGCGGTTAAACGCGGCTTTGTTGAACAGCCGGGAGTCCTCCCACTTGAACACGCGCGGCCCAAAGTAGCGCCCCAGCGCGTAGTTCGACTGGTTGCCCAGCACGGCCGCCGCCAGCAGCAAGCCCACCGACAGCGGGTAACTCATCAGCCCAACACCGCACATGGCGCCCACCACAAACAAGAGCGAGTCGCCGGGCAAAAAAGGCATGACGACGACGCCGGTCTCGACAAAGATCACCAGAAACAGCAGCGCATACACCCACAGGCCGTAGCTGCGCACAAAAGCCTCCAGGTACTTGTCAACGTGCAGGATAAAGTCAAAGAGAAAGGTAATGATTTCCATGGGTCGGAATTATCACAGTTCCGCCCCACTGATCACGGACAGCACCAAGCGACTGCATCGCTACAAACGGCGCCCCTGAATCAGTCGAACCACAATGACCACGACGGCCACGACCAGCAGGATATGAATAAATCCGCCCATGGTGTAGGAGCTAACCAGCCCCAAAACCCACATGACAAGCAAAATGATGGCAATGGTCTCAAGCATCTTCATTTCTCCCTCTGCCCAACCTGGGCAAATGATTGATCCAGCGGTCCGCCAAGAAAATACAAGGCGCAGATGCCCACAGGACCGGCCAAGTTTGGACCTGAATTTTTCTGAAATATTGAGAATTCGCAAGGGCGCACCGTGCGTTCCTGCCAGACTTTCTTTTATACAGGGGCATCGCTTGGTGGCAACGCGCTTTGTCATCACCCGAACCCGCAGTTACATCTGTTTTAACTGGAGGTACCGCATGCAAGTCCGCACCACCCTCACTGCCGCGATGGTGGCTATTGCTCTACTCACCGCCACAGGCTGCGCTGTCACCCGAGGCCAGGAAACTGTCGGCGCCTACATCGACGACACCGCCATCACCACGCAAGTCAAGTCCCGCTTCGTTGAAAGCAAGGAGGTCGACGCCGCCGCCCTCAGCGTTGAGACGCTCAACGGGACGGTCATGTTGTCCGGCTTCGCCAAAAGCACGGCGGAAAAAGGCACTGCAGAGAGGATCGCCAGGGCTGTCAACGGCGTGAAAGCGGTCAAGAACGAGATTGCGGTTCGCCCTTGAGTCGAGCAGCAGACCCGCTGGTGAGCCGGCATCCAACCACCTGCAAGCCGCGAACGCTCGGCTTGCTGCCAGCGATCGCGTCGCATCGCGGTATGGATATTTTTTCGGGGCTGATCTGCCCCATTAACCTCAGGAGTCATCATGATCAACAAAAACCAAGTCAAGGGCACGCTCAAGGATGCGGCCGGAAAAATTCAGGAGGAGGCCGGAAAACTGATTGGAAATCCGACCCAGGAAGCGAAAGGCCTGAAAAAGCAGGCTGAGGGCAAGGCGGAAAAGGCGCTGGGTGATGTCAAAGAAGTCGTCAAGAACGCCAAGGATGCGGTCAAGGATGCCGTTAAAAAGCACTGAACCGGTTCGCCAGCGTGGCGAGCCTACCGCAGCGCTTCGCAGCTTTTGAGGCGGCAGGGCAGCCGGGCTGCCCAGTTGACGCCTTCTTTGGCGCCCAGAGTTTGACCCCACACGGCGATGTGATCTTCGAGATGGGTTTGCCGAGAGTCGAGTAAACCTAAAATAGGCTAGTGAATGCCGCCCTGCCCCCCTCCCCCCGCCGCCCGATACTGGAACTGCCCGACGCGCTGATCAGCCAGATTGCCGCCGGCGAGGTGGTGGAGCGCCCGGCTTCGGTGGTGCGCGAGTTAGTGGACAACGCCCTGGATGCGGGCGCCACGCAAGTCACGGTGCGCCTACTGGCTGGTGGCGTGCGTTTGATCGCGGTGGAAGACGACGGCGCCGGTATTCTGCGCGAAGAACTGCCGCTGGCCTTCAGGCGCCATGCCACCAGCAAGATCAGCAGCCTCTCTGACTTGGAGTCGGTAGCCACCATGGGCTTTCGCGGCGAAGCCCTGGCCGCTATTAACTCAATAGCTGACTGCGCAATCCTGTCAAGGGCTACCGGCCAAAGCAATGCTTATTCCCTGGATGGCGGCAGCGGCGAGTTGCAGCCGGTGGCACGCAGCACCGGCACGACGGTGGAGGTCAAGGAGCTGTTCTTCAGCACGCCGGCGCGGCGCAAATTTCTCAAGACCGACGCCACCGAGCTGGCGCACTGCGTGGAGGCGGTTCGGCGCCACGCCCTGGCGCGGCCCGATGTGGGCTTTGCCATCTGGCATGAGGGCAAGCTGGTCGAGCAGTGGCGTCGCTGCGAGAGCCACGGCCCGTCGCTGGCGGCACTGGAGCAGCGCCTGGCCGATGTGCTGGGCAGTGACTTTGTGGCGCGCTCGGTCTGGGTTGATTTTGAGACCAGCGCCAGCCCGGGGCGCAGTGACAACACACCCAGCATCCGGGTCTGGGGCCGTGCCGGCATTCCGGACGCCGCCCGCGCGCGCGCGGACCAGCAGTTCGCTTACGTCAATGGCCGCTTTGTGCGCGACAAGGTGCTGGCCCACGCGGCTAGAGCCGCCTATGACGACGTGCTGCACGGCCAGCGCCAACCGGTGTTTGCGCTGTATATCGAGATTGACCCGACCCGCGTCGACGTCAACGTGCACCCAACCAAGATCGAGGTCCGTTTTCGCGACAGCCGCGAGGTCCATCAGGCGGTGCGCCACGCGATCGAAGATGCCTTGGCAGCGCCGCGTGCCGGCACCGTCGCCGCCAGCGGCGCGAGCACCGGGCAGACCGATATCGACACCAGTGCAGCTTTTAGCCCAGGGACGTCAAATTCGCGTTTTTATATAGAAAATAGGCCGCTAGCCCGCGTGCCCTATGCACAAGCAGCTATCAGTTTTGAATCACAGGTCGGTCACCGCGTGAGCGACCTGGGCGCGCTGTGGCAACCGGGCGAGGCCGCACCAGCCAGCCCGTACCGCCAGCCCGCTGTGGCTGAGCCCTTGAGTGTCCCGTTCGCCGCAGCCCCAGCCGCGCCAGGGGCAGCACCCTTGCCGGGCGGCGACTGGCCGCTGGGCCGCGCGCTGGCGCAACTGCAAGGCGTCTACATCCTGGCCGAAAACGCGCAGGGACTGATCATTGTCGACATGCATGCGGCCCACGAGCGCATCCTTTATGAGCGGCTGAAGACGCAATGGATCGAGCGCGGCAACACCACCGGTCCTGCAGATTCAGCCGGCGCATCGGACAACCGCCCCGGCTTGACGAGCCAGCCGCTGCTCATCCCCGCCACCTTTGCCGCCACGCCAGAAGAGGTCACCACCGCCGAGGCACACGCCGACACCTTGCAAGCCCTGGGGCTGGAGATCACCCCGTTTTCCGCCCGAACGCTGGCGGTGCGCGCCGTGCCCACGACGCTGGCCCTGGGCGATGCGGTCGAACTGGCGCGCGGCGTGCTGGCCGAACTGGCCCAAGTTGATGCCAGCACTGTTATCGAGCGCGCGCAAAACGACTTGCTCTCCAGCATGGCCTGCCATGGTGCGGTGCGCGCCAACCGGCACTTGAGCCTGGAAGAAATGAACGCGCTCTTGCGCCAGATGGAAGCCACCGAGCGCAGTGACCAGTGCAACCACGGCCGCCCGACCTGGCGCCAGTTCAAGCTGAGCGAGCTCGACGCCTTATTTCTACGCGGGCGCTGATCGCACCTGCTCTCCTCGGCGCAGCAGCGCCCCGCCTCTCAATCCTGATCCATGCCATCCCTCTCTTCCTTGCGGCGCCTCTCAAAGCCCGCGCCGCGCGCCCGGGTCGGCGTGGAAGCGCGCGCTCTGTGGCAGCTGGCGTGGCCGATCCTGATCGGGCAGCTGGCCAATGTCGGCATGTCGGTGGTGGAGGTCGCCATGGCCGGGCACGCCTCTGCCAATGATCTGGCCGGGGTGGCACTGGGCGTGTCGATCTGGAACATGGTCATCATCACCCTGATGGGCGTCATGATGGCGGTCAGCCCGGTGGTGTCGCACATGGTGGGCGCGCGTGAATTCAGCCAAGTGCCGCATGTGGTGCGCCAGGCCTTGTGGCAAGCCCTGGGCGTGAGCCTGGTGGCCGTGCTGCTGGCCAATCTGGCCAGCAGCATTTTTGACCACCTGGCCCTGGAACCGCAGGTACGCGAGCTGGCCAAGGACTTTGTCCTGATCACCAGCCTGGCGCTGCCCGCCTTCGCCGCCTACCGCGTGCTCTATGGCTACAGCGTCAGCCTGAACCAGACCAAGCCCGTGATGGTGATTGCGGTTGGCGCGCTCTTGCTCAATGTCGTGGTCAACTGGCTGCTGGTGTTTGGCAAGCTCGGCCTGCCCCGGCTGGGCGGCCTGGGTTGCGCCTGGGCCACGCTGGTGTGCGTCTGGTTCAACCTGCTCGCCCTGATCTGGTGGATGCGCCGCGCGAGTGCCTACCGCAGCACCTGGCCCTTCGATCGCTTTGAGTGGCCGCACTGGCCGCAGCTGCGCAACCTGATGCACCTGGGCCTGCCCATTGGCATCACCTACTTTGCCGAAACCAGCGCCTTCAGCCTGATTGCGCTGCTCATCGCCAAATTTGGCAGCACCGAGATGGCCGCGCACCAGATTGCCTTGAACTTCTCGTCGCTGGTCTTCATGGTGCCCCTGAGTCTGGGGCTGGCGCTGCTGACCCGGGTTGGCCAGGCGCTGGGCGCGGGTGAGCCGCAGGCGGCCCGTTTTCGTGCCTGGGTCGGCGTAGCCATGGCGCTGGCGTTCGCCGTGCTGTCGGGCGCGGCCATGGCGCTGTTCAATACCCAAATTGCCAGCGCCTACACCAGCGATGCAGCGGTGGCCGGCGCAGCGGCGCAGTTGCTGCTGTTGGCCGCACTCTTTCAGCTGCCCGATGCGACGCAGGTCGCGACCAGTTGTGCCATTCGTGGCTACAAGGTCACGCGCGCGCCGATGCTGATCCAGCTGACCGCCTTCTGGGTGTTTTCACTGCCGCTGGGTTATGCGCTGGGGCTGGCGCCGGCGTGGCTGCCGTGGGCACCGGCCGAGCCGATGGCCGCCAGGGGCTTCTGGATCGCGCTGGTGGTGGGCCTGACGGTGGCGGCGCTGGGCTTGAGCGCCTTGCTGCGCTTTGTGGCGCGTCAGCGCCTGACTGAGGCTAAGGCGCAATGATGCTGTTCAGATAAGACCGTTCGCCCTGGGCTTGTCGAAGGGCTGCCAGGCTTCGACAGGCGCAGCCCGAACGGTGAGGGGGAGTTATCTGAAAAGCATTGGTCTTAGGCCAGCAGGTTGTGGGTGACGTCTTTGTTGCCTTTGTCCAAGCGATCTTCCAGCTCGCCCAGGCTGGCGGCCAGCGAGTTGCCTGACTGTTCAACGACCAGCCGCAAGGTTCCCTCCATCTGGTCAATCCGGGTCAGCACGGCGGCGCGTGAGTGTCCATCCTGATCCAGCTGCTTTTTGAGTTCGAGTTCCAGAAAACTGCGCAGCTCGGTAAAGCGCGAGGCCTCGGCCTGGTCGGCCAGGTTGCGGTTGGTTTGCAGCTCCTTGGCGTGTTGACGCGTATCAAACAGCACCGTGGTTTGCAGGTACAACACAAACACCAGGAACATCCCCGTGACAAAAACCAGCAGCCCGAGCATGACCAGGCCCAGTGGCGCCTGCACGTCGGCCAGCCCCAGCGACAGCGTCGTCGGAGCCAGGAAAGTCGCCCAGTTGAGTGCGGCGAAGCCAATGATCACACTCAGAACGAGCAGCAGCAGCAGGGTACGGATTTTCATGATGACCAACTTTCTTTAGGAGCATTCGCCAACCAGCGGCACGGTCAATGGTAATTGATCGCGCCACTGTGCCCTATGCCACCTGTTTCAGAACATCATTGGCAGCCGCACCGTCAGCGACACATCAGGCGTGTCGGTCGTCAGGCCGGCACCCACCGCCACACTCAGAGAGGTCGTTTTGCTGAGGCGGTAGGAGTAGCCGAGCAGCAAGGTGCCCAGCTGCGTGCGCACCGACCCGGGCACAACCTCGCCATTACGTTTGGTCCGGCCGACCGAGCTGTGGTCATAGCCGAGGCTGAAAGACGATTTTTCGTTCAACGCCAGCCCCATGCCAAAGTTGAAGCCGATGATGGGGCCTGGTGCAATGGTTCCCAGATATTCCTTTTCACCATTGAGCACAGTCCGGCTGACGTTGTCACGCGAAAAGTTGTGCAGGTAGGTGACGCTGCCGAAAAAAACCGCCGGATCGGACGGGTACAGCACCGTCAAACCCGCTTGCAGAGAATAGAAGCCGGAACCGGTCGGCAGGTCGAGCGGTAGGCCGGTGCCGGTCGCGGCGGGGTCAGTACAGCGCTGGCTGCAATCAGTGACCACGTCAAATGGGTCGGTGCCAGTACGGGTCTTCAAGCGCAAGGTGCCGACATAAAAAGGCTTGTCGATGCCACCGTCGTTCAATTGGTAGCGCGCGCCCAACTCAAGGTCGCCCATGTCCATGCCGTTTGACGAAAACACGTTCTCGACGGCTGGGCTCCCTTCGAAATACTCACGGCTGACGGTGGCATCGCTTCGATAAACATAGGGCGCCCGCAGTTCTATTTCAAACCGGTTGGTCAGTCCATAGCGCGCCGACAAGGCGGCGGTCACGGTATTGCGCTTGACTTCGCGCACATCAATCAAACCGATCAACAGAGCCGGAATAATGGTGTAGCCCACCAAAGCTACCCGGTTGCTTGACGAATAGCCATACTGCAGCGAGGGCTCCAGCACATATTTACCAGTCGGTGTCAGCACGCCCGGTTGCTCGAACAGGGGCGCCACCTCGGGCGGGCGCCCTTCGGTGGCCGGCGACTGCCCAACGGGTGCGGGCGCACTCGGCTGTGCCTGGGCCAATTGCAGCGGCTCGCCAACTGTGCCGGCGCCACGTTGCGAGGCCAGAACATTCCAGCTGGCGGTGCCCCGAAGTTCATCCAGCGCCACCTGCTGTTGCGCCACCTGGCGCTCCAGAGACCGCAGCAAGCCACGCTGCTCAAAATACTGTTGCCGAAATGTCTCAAGGTTCGCCAGCAGTTTTCTTTGCTCGGCGAGTTCCTGGCTTAAGGCTTCCAGGCGCGCCTGCATTGCCTGCAGTTGCGGACCACTGCCTGTGATTGATTGCGCATGCACGGCGCCGCCCAGCAGCACGACGACAGCGCAAGCCACCGAGCTGATGGCTTGCAATTTAATATATGCCATGACTCTCCTCCGAGTGAACGAAATGCCCGGACAAAAAAAAGACCCAAGCGACCGGTTAAGTGTTGAAGAAGCGCGCGCGGTCGACATTGCGAATAATCAAGCACAGCAAATTGCTCTAACACCCGCATCCGCCGTGACAAATATCAAGCCACTCAAGCGCGGCGTTGCTTACGCTGGCAACTGGTCCATTGCAGTGCCTGGCACTTGAGCCAGAAGGCCCATGTCACAGAACAAAAAAAAAGGAGGAACAAAAAAAGGAATTGCAGATGCCATTAAGAAAGTTGTTAAGCGTCACATTGGGAGATCAGCAACTCCTGAGCGCACCCGCCGAACTCTTGTCATCATGGCAAATCTGCCCCGTCGATAACCTGGCAGCTGCCCGCAAGGCACTGGCGCAGCATCCTTATCCGGTGGGTCTCCTGTTGCTCAACAACACCAGCGACGCCGATGTCATGAAGGTCGATGCGCTGCTCGATGCGCATCAAAGTACCCAGTGGGTCGGGGTGTTCCCGGCCGAGATGATCAAACGCCCGCCCTACCGGGCGCTGATTGTGCAACACCTGTTTGACTTTCACACCTGGCCGATTGACCCCGTTCGCCTCAATCACACCCTGGGCCATGCCTTTGGTTATGCGGAACTTGAGGGTCCACCCGACACGACGTGCAGCGGCAAGCGTGACATGAAGCTGATAGGCCAAAGTGCGGCCATGCAACATTTGCGCAAGCAAATTGTCAAAGTCGCCCAGACCAGCGCCCCGGTGCTGATCTGGGGCGAGAGCGGCAGCGGAAAGGAGTTAACGGCTCGGGCGATTCACAATTGTTCGCCCAGGGCCAGCGCGCCCTTCATCGCGGTCAATTGCGGCGCCATAGCTGCCAGCCTGATCCAGTCGGAGCTGTTCGGCTATGAGCGCGGCGCGTTCACCGGTGCCGCCAAAGAAAAGCAGGGCCTGATCGAGTCGGCCGCCGGCGGCACGCTTTTCCTGGACGAGGTGGGTGACTTGCCGCTTGAGCTGCAGACAAATCTGCTGCGTTTTTTGCAGGAGCGCACCATCACCCGGGTGGGCGCGTCGCGAAGCATTGAAGTCGATGCACGCGTCATTGCCGCCTCGCACACGCGTCTTGCAGAGGCGGTCAAAGCAGGGCTGTTCCGCGAGGATCTGCTGTATCGGTTAAACGTGATCCCGCTCACGGTGCCGGCTCTGCGGGAACGGAAAGAGGATCTGGAATTGTTGGTCAGGCACTTCTTCATCGAGTTTGCACAGGACAAAAATCCCCGACTCACCGGCTTTAGCAACCGGGCCATGCTGGCCATCAAGGCGCACGACTGGCCAGGCAACGTGCGTGAACTCATCAACCGCATCCGGCGGGCGATGGTGATGTCCGAGGGGCGTCTGATAACGCCCGAGGACCTTGATCTGGCATCGCCGAATGCACCCGAGGGACCAAATGAGCCCCCCAACGGCGAAGCGCTTGAGGAGGCCCGCATCCGCGCAGAGCGCGATGCCATTCACGTCTGTCTGCAAGGTAGCGGCCGCAATATCAGCCGTGCCGCGCGTGACTTGGGCATCTCCCGCATGACGCTGTATCGGCTGATGGACAAGCATGGCATCACGCCCTGAACACGGCCTGTCCTTTTTGCCCATTTTTTGGTCTTCGTGCATCGGGTGCATCAAAACTGTGACACCTATCGCTGCTCGATCCACCATGCGTGCAGTCGTCTTGGGCGTTGAAAACAAAGGTCACTTCCTGCGATCTTTGCGATATATCAAATAGCGATCAGCCTTGCCTCAAGCGATCTGTCTCAAGACTGAGACAGATCTTCTCCGCGGCAACGAGATTCGAGCTTTTTTGGTTTCAAAAAGCATATTTTTCGACAAATATTTAACCTTTTCTCGATACAAATCAAATACTTAGTATTCTAAAAAGTTATCCGGCATTGATCTTGCTTATTGATTTTCGGATTGGCGTGTTTTGTGCGCCGAGCCAAGCAGACTTTATTCAGAGATTTTTTAAAGGAAATACCATGAACAAGACATTATTGGCGTCGGCTATCGCGATTGCTTTTGGTTTATCTGGCCAAGTGATGGCGAATCCGAACAACAACAACAGTGCTGAGCTGACAGGCGACAACACGCAGACGGCAACAGCAAATTCAGACCAGTCTGCCAGCACGGGCGCAGCTGCGAATGAGTACTCCACCGCGAACCAAAACTCCTCGAACGACAGCAGCAACAACTCTGACAACAGCAACAATTCTGACAACCGGGTCGACAACAGGAATCAAGCCGACAATCGAGACCAGGCTGACAACAGCAACAACTCAGACAACCGGGTCGACAACAGAAACCAGTCGGACCGGTACAACAACAAGAGCACTGGCGACAACCGTGACAACCAGGGCATGGCCCATGCCGATGGCTCCGGCACGGCAGCGGCCAACAACGGCTCAACGGCCACGGCCAATTTCAGCAACTCCTTCAATTCCAGCAAGGCCATTGCCAAGGTTGAGATGAACGGCACCGTGGGCGGCAACACGATCTATGGCATCGGCAACCAGGTCAGCAACAACGGCACAGCCAATGGCGCTAAGGGCGGCAGCGGCGGCGACGGCTACGGCGGCACCGCAGGCAATGGTACCGGCGGCAATGGCGGCAATGGCGGTGCCGGCGGCGCTGGCGGCGCTGGCGGCAGCGCCAACGCGACCAATGGCAGCGCCACGGCCGGCGCAGCCAGCAACGGCAGCGCCACGAACCTCGGCGCCGTGGCCGGCAATGGCGGCAAAGGCGGCTTGGCCAGAGATGCCCAAGGTGCCAATGGTGGCGACGCCACTGCCTACGGAGGCGACGCCCACAATATGACAGATCAGAATGCAACGGGTTCTGCATCGAGATCCTATGCCACGGGTGGCTCCTCAACGGCGGATGACATGACCCGGACCGGTTCAGCTTCCAACTCTTCCAACGCCCGGGGTGGCTCATCTACCGCGACGGATGACAACAGGGGAGGCTCGTCCACAGCGACGGACACGAGCACCGGCGGCTTGGCCAGAGCGCGTAATGATTCCATGGGCGGCCTCGCAACTTCCAACCAGAGGGGACGCACCGGTGCGTCCGACTCCGACAGCAGGACAGCGGCCGGCGACACTAACTCTTCGAACAGCGCAGGCGGTGGTGCGGGCGGTGCAGCGGCGACTGTTCCTGCGGCTCCAGGCGGAGCCGGTGGTGCGGCCTCTACCGGCACATCCACGACCGCAAGCACAGCGACAGGCGCAGCGGGGGGGAATTCAACCACCGGAGCAAATGCCCAGACCGGAACCAACACTGGCGGCGCCGCCACAGGGACAGCGACCTCGACAGCAGGCGCTGGGACCGGTACGGCAACCTCTACCGCCGGGGCAGCAACCGGATCGGCAACCTCTAACGGTGGTGCCGGCACAACGGGCGCATCGGCCGCTACAAGCGGTGCCGCTACCGGCACAGCCACTTCGACTGCCGGCGCTGGCACCGGCGGCACGGCCAGCAGCACGGGCGGCACAGCCACCAGTACAGCCACGGCAACAGGTGCCGGTGGCACGGCTAATGCCGGCGCTGGCGGCACGGCCAGCAATGCAGGTGGTGCAGGTGCAGCAGGCGGCGCAGCCACCAACGGCGATGCCACCAACGGCGGCGCGTCGACAACTGCTTCCAACGGCAGTGCAACTGGCGGTACCGCCCAGGGTGCTACCGGTGCAGTGGGCGCTACTGGTGGCACGGGTGGCACCGGCAACGGAGGTGTTGGCGGCGTCGGCAACGGCGCGGTGGGTGGTGCTGGCGGCAACGGCGGCAACCTCAACCTGAACGCAGGCACCTTCAACATGTACAACGCCATGAGCAGTGTTGGCCAATCGGCCGCCGGCATCATGGTGGCTGCTCAAAACAGCGGCATGGCTGCGATGGTGCAGCAAAGCGTGAATGTGCAGGCCAATCTGGCTGTAGGCAAGTAAGCGTCTGAGCCGGTCGTTGGGGGAGGCTCGCTTCCCCCAATGACCGGCGCTTTCGTTGTTGACATGAGTTGCCCACGCGCGGCAATAAAAAACAACATGGAGGATGCGATGCGATCCATTATTTTTCTCGTCAGGGCCGCAGTGGCCGTGGCGTTATGTACGTCAGGCTGGTCTTTGGCCACTGGCGTTGATGCGGATGAGGCGCCCCCGGCCGCGCAAATCGCGGCCGAGGTTCCAGGGTTCGGGACGCCATTGGCAAGCGCCCAGTTGGCGGGCTACCGGGGTGGCTTTGATGTGGTCAACAATGACATGCAATTGAGCGGCACAGTCACCAACAATTCAGCGGTCGATGTGTTGAGCGGCAGTAACTTCATTGCCGACGGCTCGTTTGCCAATGCGAGCGGCATGCCGATGGTGGTGCAGAACTCAGGGTCCAACGTGTTGATCCAGAACGCCACCATCATCAACGTGCAGATGCAGTAAAAGCCATGCGCGTTGCACTTGGATGGATCGTTGCGGCAGCAGCAGCCGCTTGCGCGCCCGCGCAGGCTGACACGATGGAATTGGCTGGTATCGGAGGCCGTTACACGGTTCAGGTTACCAGCTTGAAAGAGGCACGCTTCAAGGCCACCACGCGCCAGCAGTTCGACTTCAGCTGTGGTTCGGCAGCGGTGGCAACGCTGCTCACCTACCACTACAACTACCCGGTGACGGAGCAGTCGGTGTTTGAGGAAATGTTCAAGCGCGGCGACCAAGCGAAGATTCAAAAAGAAGGGTTTTCCATGCTGGACATGAAAACCTATTTGAACGCACACCAATTTCAGGCCGACGGCTTTGAGTTGCCGCTGGCCAACCTGCTTGACTCCGGCCTGCCAGCCATCGTCTTGATTGCTGACAATGGGTATCACCACTTTGTCGTCGTCAAGGGCATGCGTGACGGTCGGATCTTGATCGGCGACCCCTCCAGCGGCACCCGGGCGGTTTCCCGTGCCACTTTTGAATCTATCTGGGTCAACAAACTGCTGTTTGTGATTCACAACAAACAGGCACAGGCAAAATTCAACGACACCACTGATTGGCTGGTGGCACCCAGAGCACCTTTGGCGGCCGGGGTCAGCCTGGACAGTCTGACCAACGTCACCTTGAGCAAATTTGGTCCCGGCGATTTTTAGCAGATGACACCATCATGAGATATCCGTCCGTCAAGCCGATCAGCCGATGCCTCCTATTGCTGGCTGGGAGCGCGTGCCTTGGCACCGGGCTGGCCGCCGAAGAACGGCAAGCGTTTCGGCCGGACGAATGGGTTGCCGTCAGCGACGAACAACTCGATACCCAACGTGGTGGTTTTGATGCCGGCTCAGGGCTCGCCGTGTCATTCGGGATCATCAGAACCGTCATGGTCAATGGTGACCTGGTCAGCAAGACCAGCTTCAACTTGCCTGATGTGACCAAGATCACGTCGGAGCAAGCCAGACTGGCCAGCGCCGCCATTGCCGATTCGGGCCTGGTGCAAATCGGCCCCAACAACTTTGTCGATACGGGCGTCAGCTCAAGCCTGGCCACCGGAACGCTGATCCAGAACAGCCTGAACGATCAGCAGATACAGACCCTCACCATCATCAACACCGGTGTCAACAGCCTGGTCCTGCTCAAGGCCCTCAACACCCAAACCGTCTTGAATGACGCGCTGCTGGGCGCGGTGGGTAATCGCTGAGGTCGTGCCGTTGCGGGATGTGGGCGGTATGAGCACACCAGTCTCGTTTGACTGCTGCAGCCGAGTACAACAAAATGCATACGAAATCAGGCTGTAGCCCTCATCAACAATACTCCTAACGCTATAATTAGAATAGCGATGTTATGGCTGCCCGCCGCCATACAGCCACGGCAGGTCCAGCAGCGACTCACCCAGCAACTTCATGGCCGCATCGCGCCCCCAGCGCAGGGGCCCGGTGGCATGAAAGATGTGCCCATTGCGAATAGCGCGAGCCTGCACGCGGGCGTTGCGCTGCCAGCGCTGCTTGGCGTACTGGCTCAGCAACACAGGCAAGTCGCGAGGCGTTGCCACCGCTGGGGTCGCGCCCGTGCGGGCCAGCGCCCGGCCCAATGCAGCCGCGTCTTCAATCGCCATGCCTGCGCCCTGCGCCAGATACGGCAGCATGGGGTGGGCTGCGTCGCCCAGCAGTGCCACCCGCCCCTGCGCCTGCTCGTGCGCGCCGCGCATGGGCGCGCGGATGCTCAGGGGCCACAGGCGCCACTGGTCAATGGCATGAATCAAATCTTGCAAGGGAGCGCAGGTGGCGGCCAGGTGGCGTTGCAGCTCAAAGGCATTGGCGCTGTGGTCCCAATGCTCGGCGTCGCCCACCGTGCTGCCCTGCACGATGGCCACCACGTTGAGCCAGTCGCCACCGCGCACGGGGTACTGCACCACATGCAAGCGGGGACCGAGCCAGGCGGTGACCTGCTGCGAGCGCAAGCGCTCGGGCAGGCAGCTTTGGGGAAGGAGCGCGCGGTAGGCCAGGTGCCCGGTGGCAATCGGCTTGCCATCGTGGAGCATTTGCTCGCGCACCGCGCTCCACAAGCCATCCGCACCGACCAGCAAGTCACCCTGCGCTGCGCGCCCATCGGCCAACTGCAACACCACGTCGTGCTCGCGCTGCAAAAAACCAGCGGCCGCACTGCCCGCATAAAGCCGCACGCCGGTCTGGCGCTGCAAGGCACGGTGGAGCAAGGTGTGCAGGTCGGCCCGGTGAATCGTTGCATAGGGAAAGCCGTAGCGCGCCTGCGCAGCGGCACCGAGCGTCAAGACGCCCAGTTCGGAACCCGAGGTTGCGCTGCGCACCTGCAGGCGGTCCGGGAACGCTGCCACACGTGCCAGCGCGTCCGTCAAGCCCCAGTCATGAAGCACGGCCGTCACGTTGGGGCCCAGCTGTATGCCGGCCCCAACCTCGGAAAACTCACGGGCACGCTCGAACACGTCAACCTCCAGGCCGGCGCGCGCGCAAGCCAGCGCGGCGGCCAAACCACCAATGCCCCCGCCCACAATCAAGGCCTTTTCAGTCATGTGCTTCTGCCTTTATCGCAATTTAGCGATCACCGAGGTCGGCAGCACCGCCATGAGTCTGGCCACCACGCTCCAGGGCCAGCGCGGCACGGTCGCCTGCTGAACCTGGCGCTCAATCAAATCCACCAGTAATTTGCCGCCTCGCTCGACCCCAATCACGAACGGGCGGCTCTTGGCGCCGCGGTTGATCGGTGTGTCAATGAAGCCCGGCGACAGGGTGGTGACCACGATCGGGCTGCTGTGGGTCTCGGCCCGCAGCGATTCCAGATACGTGGTGACTGCCGCTTTGGACGCGCCATAAACGCCGCCAGCGGGCATGCCACGAAAGGCCGCCACCGAGCTGATGCCGACCAGGTGGCCGTGGCCCTGCGCCTTGAACTGATGCATGGCGGCGTCCACCGTCGCCATGAAACCGATGACATTGGTATTGATGGTGTCACGCACCCGGTCAAACGGCAGCTTGCCAATGGCGCCATGATGCCCAATGCCGGCATTGGCCACGACGATGTCGAGCGAACCCAATTGCGCGCTGGCCTGGGCCAGCACCTGGACAACCGACAGCTCATCGGTCACGTCCAGTGCAGCCACAAACACCGGGCCGCCGCCACTGGCAGCCAACTCGGCCTGCAGCTCCTTTAGCACGTCCAGGCGGCGTGCCGTCAGTGCCAAGCAGTAGCCTCGCCGTGAGAACTCGATCGCCATCTGGCGCCCAAGGCCCGAGGAGGCGCCGGTGATGAATACGCTTTTGGCAGCACCCTGCGGATCACGCTTGCTAGCCGGTTTTTGTTGAGTCATGGTGGGTAGCCGCTGCTGAGTTGCAGCATGTAGAGAAAAGACAGAGGATTGTGCATGGTTGGCCAGGGATTTAACCCCACTGGCATATCCGTATTGTGCGCACGCCTTGCGAGCATTTGACGCGGCCGCTATCCTGCTAATTTTTGGAGGTTCATCATGACACGACTGACAGCGCAAGACTTTGACCAGGAACTGCTGATTTTGTTTGATGCCTACGTGCATGGCGCCATTGACCGGCGCGGTTTTCTGGAAGGCGCGCAAAAGTTTGCCGTGGCGGGCATGACGGCAGGCATGTTGCTGACGGCGCTGAGCCCGAATTTTGCGCAGGCCCAACAAGTACCCCCAGACGACAAGCGGCTCAAGACCGAGCGCGTGTCATACCCCTCCCCGGCTGGCAATGGCACGGTCAACGGTTACCTGGTCCGTCCGGCCAACGTCAGCGGCGCGCTGCCCGCCATCCTGGTGGCGCATGAAAACCGCGGCCTCAACCCCCACATTGAGGACATCGCGCGGCGCCTGGCGCTGGACGGCTTCATGGCCTTTGCCCCGGACGCCTTGACCCCGCTGGGCGGTTACCCCGGTGACGAAGACAAGGCGCGCGAACTGTTTGCGAAGCTCGATCAGGGCAAGACCCGAGAAGATTTTTTGGCCGGCGCGCGCTACCTGAAAAAACGGCCCGACTGCAACGGCAAACTCGGCGTGGTGGGCTTTTGCTGGGGCGGCGGTGTGGCGCATGTGCTGTCCACGCAGCTGCCCGAGCTGGATGCGGCGGTGTCGTTCTATGGCAACCACCCACCCGCCGAAGATGCAGCCAAGGTCAAAGCCCCGCTGCTGATTCACTTTGCCGGCGTCGACGAGCGCATCAACGCCGCCTGGCCCGCGTATGAGGCCGCGCTCAAGGCCGCTGGGGTGCGCTACACGGCGTATCAGTATGCCGGCACGCAACACGGCTTCAACAACGACACCACCCCGCGCTTTGACGCCGCCAGCGCCAAACTGGCTTGGGAACGGACCGTGGCGTTCTTCGAGAAAACCCTGCGCGCCTAGACCGCGCCAGAGGCTACCCCGGCCGCTGTCCAGGCCTCAACGCGCGCGGCGGTGCGGCAGCTTGGGGTGATCGGCCAGTTGGCAGGCACGGCGGTAGGCCTGCAATGTCTTCTGGGCATGGCCCAGCACACTGTCGTGCGCGTAAGCACTCGCGCCCATCGGCATGCCTGAAGAGAATCCCGTGAGCAGCGCAATGCCTTCGCTGGCGTGTTCGGCGGTGTAGATGTGAAACAGGCCCTGCGCCACCGCGTCGACTAGGCTGCGCTCCAGCATCAGGTGGTGCCGGTTGCGCTGCGGGATCAGCACCCCTTGCCTGCCATCGAGCCCGGCTTTTTCACAGATGCGGAAGTAGCCCTCGACCTTCTCGTTGACCCCGCCCACCGGCAACACTTCCCCATGCTGATTGACCGCACCGGTAACGGCAATGCCCTGCTTGAGCGGCAAGCCAGAGAGCGACGACAGCACCGCATACAGTTCGGCGCACGAGGCCGAATCCCCCTCGATGCCGTGATACTCCTGCTCAAACACGATGGAGGCATTGAGCGCCAGCGGCGCAATGTGGGCAAACAGTGCCGACAGATAACTGTGCAGGATGAGCACGCCCTTGTCGTGGATGGGGCCGGACATTTCCACCTCGCGCTCGATGTTGAGCAGGCCCTCACTGCCGGCATAGGTGCGCGCCGTCACCCGCACCGGAACGCCAAAGCGGTAGTCACCCAGGTCGATTTGCGACAGGCCGTTGAGCTGACCGATTTTCTCGCCCTGCAGGCTGATCAGCCACTCACCCTCTGTGATGGCTTCCTGCATGCGCTGGTCCGGGTAGTCGTGGCGCAGCTTGCGCGCCTGCAAGGCGGACTCAATGTCGGCGGCTTCAACCAGCGTGCCCGCGCGCATGCGGCACACCGTGGCGGCTTCGATCACCAAAGCCTCGGTGTGGGCGAAGATCGCGCTCTGGCGCAACTGGTCGTCCACTTCGCGGTGCGAATCCTCCAGCAGACGCGCCACTGCTGAAGCCGAAAAATGCGGCAAACCCAAGCGAGCCGCTGTGTGGGCCACAAAAACGGCGGAGGCGTTATAGGTCTTGGCATTCGCCAAAAAGCTCTCGGCAAAGTCCACCTTGACGCGAAAACGCCGCGCAAACTCGGGGTCGGCCTCCTGCAATTCGTAGTACTGCTCGGTGGAGCCGATCAGCACAATCTTGACGTCCACATCCACCGCCTCGGGTGCCAGTGACACGGCCGCCATTGGCGTGAACATCTGGCTCGGCTCTTCAATCTGCAAGCGGCCGCTGCGCGTGAAGCGCCGCAACTTCTCCCACACCAATTCGTCGGCCAGCAGGTCGCGCACATGCAGCAGCAAGAAGCCGCCATGCGCCTTGAGCAGGCTGCCCGCTCGGATATGGGAGAAATCGGTCACCAGCACATCTTCTTCGGGCTGGTACTCAATGCTGCCAAACAGCGCATGGAACGACGGATTGTCCTCGACGAGCACCGGCGCCCCCCTCACGCCCTCGTTGTCCACCAACAGGTTCACCCGGTAGCGGGACAGAACGGCGGCCAGTTCCTCTATGCGCAACTCTTCATCTTCATCGGAGGGCCGGAACAAATCCAGGTTGTCCAGCACATCCTTGATCACCTGCGCCAGATAGTCGCCCAGCGGGGCTGCTTCCTGGGTCTGCTTGTCCAGGCTGGCACGAATGTCTTGCACTTCGCGTTCCAGCAGCGGCCGGGCGACCTGACGCCGCAGGGCGTCCAGGCCTTCATTCTTGACGCGCTCTATGGGGCGGGTCTTGTCCAGAAAGCGGGCGATTTCTTCACGCAATTCCTGCTCAGACTGGTCGATCTGTGCCCGGCGCTCTTTGGGCAAGGAGCGCGCCTCGGCTTCGGTCAGTGCGTTGCCTTTGTCACCCAGCAAGGTGAACACCAAATGTCCATTCTCCCGGTACAGGGCAAAGCTTCGGGCCTCGGCGAAGGCGTCGAGTTCGGCATAGGCCTTGGCTTGTTCGACCTTGTACATTTTTTCAATGTGGGCGCTCTCGGCCTTGAAGTCGGGTCCATCGAGCCGCTGGGGTATTTCCTTTTGCAGCGTCTTGCACATCTGCATCATCAGCTGGCGCAACAGGCGCCCTTGTCCGGGTGGCAGGCGCAGCGCACGGGGTCTGTCAGGCGTGTCAAAGTTGTGCAGGAAGCACAAGTCGGGCGGCACCGCCTTGCTGGCAGCTACCTCAACCATCAACTGCTGCAATAAAGAAGACCGCCCGCTGCCCACCTCACCCAGCACAAACAGGTTGTAGTCGGGTTGCGCCATACCCAGACCGAAGCGCGCGGCCGTTTGAGCCCGTGCCTGCCCAATCCAGGGCAGCGGGTGCTGCATCAGCTCAGAAGTGTCTGAGAAGCCGAGGGATTCAGCCGCGATGGTGACGCGAAGATCGCCGGGAGTCAGAGTGCAAATAGCCATGGTGGTCAAAGCTCGCGGGTTGGCGTTCATCAAATGTCAGATGGCTGGCGCGTTTGATTGGCAGTTTGACGACATTGGCGACAAAGGTTTTGACATTGCGCATGCTTGTCCTTCCATGGGATGGCCCAATATGGTCAGAATGATTCCATTTTCGGTCCTCGACCTCTCCCCTATCGTGCAAGGCGGCGACGCTGCGCAGTCGTTTCGCCACACCCTTGACTTGGCCCGCCGCGCTGAAGCCTGGGGCTACCAGCGCTACTGGCTGGCCGAGCATCACGGCATGCCCGGAATTGCCAGCGCAGCCACCGCCGTGCTGATCGGCCATGTGGCAGGTGGCACCACCAGCATTCGGGTCGGAGCTGGCGGCATCATGCTGCCCAACCATTCGCCGCTGGTCATTGCCGAGCAGTTTGGCACGCTGGAGTCGCTCTACCCGGGCCGCATTGACCTCGGGCTGGGCCGCGCGCCTGGTTCAGACCAGACCACCGCGCGCGCCCTGCGCCGAAATCTGGGCTCGGACCCGGACCAGTTCCCACGCGATGTGATTGAGCTGATGGATTATTTTTCGCCGGAATCGATGAATCCGGTGCACGCCGTGCCGGGCCAGGGTTTGAATGTGCCGATCTGGATTCTCGGCTCGAGCCTGTTTGGCGCCGAACTGGCCGCCGTGTTGGGTCTGCCTTATGCCTTTGCCTCACACTTTGCGCCGCAGCAGATGATGCAGGCAGTGGCGCTGTACCGGGCCAACTTCCGGCCATCAAAGCAGTTGGCCAAACCCTATGTCATGCTGGGCTTTAACGTGTTCGCCGCCAACAGCGACGCAGAAGCAGCATTACAAGCCACCTCCATGCAGCAAGCTTTTGTGAACCTGCGCAGCGGTCGCCCGGCCCGACTGCCCCCGCCAATCGCCGACTACCCCAATCGCGTGGGCCCGGCGGAGCGTGCCTTGCTGGAGAGCGTCTTGTCATGCTCGGCCATTGGGGCACCGGGCACGGTGCGCGCCAGCCTCAACGCCTTCATTGAACGTACCGGCGCCGATGAGCTGATGATCACGTCGCAGATTTTTGACCATGCGGCGCGACTGCGCTCCTACGAGATCACGTCCGGCATTTTTTCTGATTGAAAGGAGCGACCATGAGCGACGATTCGACTGAGACCAAAGCCCCGCGCAGCATCTGGATGCGAGGCCTGTTGATGATTTTGATGGCTGTGGCCTACCAATTGGCGAGCACCCTGCTGTTATTCGTGGCGATCATCCAGTTCATTCTGGTGCTGGTCAGCGAAACACCCAACCCGCGCTTGTCGGCGTTTGGTCGCAGTTTGGGACGCTACCAGGCTCAGAATGCAAACTTTGTCAGCTTTGCGTCGGAAGAGCTGCCATTTCCATTTACCGACTGGCCCGCGAGCGATCAGTTGATGTCCAAGTGAATTCGAAGCCAGTCGCACCGGAACTGTTACCGATTCGAGCGTGGCTTTGACACCAGTCGTGTCCCTGCCAGCACGTCGTGCCAGAACTGTTGCTGCGGTTGCAGGCGGCTCAAAATTGCCCAAATTACCACCCAGCCAGCCACGATCACGGCAGATTCAGCGCCAGACAGTTTGAAGGGGGCAACGGCCGCCAAGGCTGGCAAAAACCAGAGCCAGCTGAGCACATAGCGCAGCAAAGCACGCGCCTGCGTGATGGGCTGACCGGCACGATCCACCACCTGGATGTTCCAGGTTTTCATGGCCAGGGTTTGACCTTTGGCCCAGAACCAGACGAAATAGATGCCAAAAACGACAAATAGAAACGCCTGCAACGCATGCCGGTTGTCCATCGCATTGCGCGTTTGACTCAGGGTGCCGAACAGGTAGCCGGCGATGAAGACCACGCCAAATATCAGCATGCCCTCATAGAGCCAGCAGGCCATGCGCCGGGCCAGAGACGGGGTTTCCATTCAGTTTTACTGCGTGGGCTTTGGCTGAGGCAGCGGCTTGGTCTGCGGCAACAGGGTATTGCGATTCACTGATTGACTGATGGCAGGGACCTCAGACGCTTGCCTTGTTGTTGGCTTGCGCAAGGGAATCTTGGTCAACTTGTCAGGCGCGACAGGCTTGGCAGCGGTTGCCGCACCAGCGGGCTTGGGCGGGGCTGACTTCGCCATTTTTTGTTTTTCTTCAGGACTGAGCGCTTGGTAGGCTTCCCAAGTGGCGGCCTTCTGGGTCGCACTGATCTGCTTTGATTGGGCAAAGTTCAACCGGGCCTGGTCGCGCTGTTTTGGGCTGAGCGACGCCCACTCGGTCATGCGACTGTGCAGCTTGGCCTGCTCTGGCGGCGCCAGGGCTGAATAATTCGCGGCCAAGGCGATCCATTTGCGCTTTCGGGCACTGTCCAGAGAACTCCAGTGGGCCGCCAGCGGCCTGAGCGACACCTGTTGTGCGGGCGTCAAATCTTGCCAGGTCGGTTGAGAAGACGTCATCGGGGTATTTGACGCTTTGGTCACTGCTGGCGGGTTGACCCGCTTGACGGCCGAGGTGGCCTGCAGGGGCGTGGCTGCCACACCCTGGGCCAAAGCGTCAGAGGTGACTATGCTCAACGCCAGGAAGCAAAGAATGGCACCAAAACGCAGCACACCGGTCGTGAATGGGCCACTGAGCCGGCTGCTAACACGCGTGAAGCTCGACATAAGTGAAATTTACCGCTCCTGAACGGAATTGATTTTGAGAAACTGGGAAAACCCCGGGTCGGCATAGGCGGATGGCGGCAAGTCATCAGTCAGCAGCGCTGCGTCAATTTCGGCCAACTCGCTGGCACGGTTGTCATCCTGAATGACATCGATGGCGATCAGGCCCATAACCAGGGCCACCAGTGGAAGAGCCGCAGCCAACCGACCCCACCAGCCGACGTGCTCTTGGCCCAACGTGACGCTCCCAGCGCTACCCGACACCGCCAAGCGGGTCACCGCCTGCTTGGGCGCCACCTTGCGTTGGCCCACGGCCTGCACCCGAGCCGCGCGCAGGCGCTCCGAGATGTCATGGGGAAGACTGTCGGCGGCCTCCGACAAGCGCGCGGTGATGCGCAAACCCAAACGATCTTGTGCTAATTGATTTTGATATTGATCCGAATTGCTCATAGTGTGATTCCCTTCGCCCTCAAGGCTTTGCCGAGAGCCTGAACTGCCCGCGAACAGTGCGTTTTGACACTGCCCTGCGAACACCCCATAGCCGCAGCAGTCTCTGCCACGTCCAACTCCTCCCAGTAACGCATCAGGAAGGCTTCGCGTTGACGCCCTGGCAGCTCCTGGATTTCGCTTTCAATTTCACGCAAGGTCTGTGCCCGCTGGGTGGATGTCTCCGCGCTTTCCGTCTGGTCTGAGTGGCTCAGTGTGTTTAAAGTTTCCAGAAGGTCAAAATCGCCATCTTCGCCCGCCGATTCAAAATCACTCATGTTGGAGAACAGCGCCGTGCGGGTCTTTTGGCGGCGAAACCAGTCGAGCGTGCAGTTCGACAGAATGCGCTGAAACAGCATCGGCAACTCGGCCGCCGGCTTGTCCCCATAATGCATGGACAGCTTCATCATGCTGTCTTGCACAATGTCAAGCGCAGATTCCACGTTGCGGACATGGTAAACCGATCGCTTGAAAGCGCGCTTTTCAACGCCTTTCAGAAAGTCGGAAAGTTCTTGTTCAGTGGCCAAGAGGTGTCTGCCTTGCGGCGGTGGTGAGGCGTTGAAAAGCGATGGAAACCGGTTGACGAAGCGTCAAAACCGCGAATTATCTCACCCAGTGACTTGCCTTTACGGCAACGGGCACAGCATCCAATGGCTCCAATGCCATAATGCGCCTTGCAAATTAAAAGGCAAACGGGTCACGGTCCGGCGCAAGAATCACTGCGCCCATGGCTTTGGCTTTAAGTTCCCCACAAGTGTTTGCGAAGGAGCACCCAAGGTTTTTCGTCAGAGAAATTCACAAAGGTTCATCATGGAATTATCAAAAGCCCGAAGCGCTTCGGCAGCGGCCAAGTCCGCAGCAAACAGCCAAACACCCACGACCCCAGTCAACTCACCCGTTGTTGCTTCAGACGAGCACGAACTGCGGGGTGCCGAGATTCTCGTCAAAGCCTTGCAGGCCGAAGGCGTGAAATACATCTGGGGTTATCCCGGCGGCGCCGTGCTGCATATTTACGACGCACTGTACAAGCAGGACACCATGCAGCACATTCTGGTGCGCCACGAGCAGGCGGCAGTTCACGCAGCCGATGGCTACGCGCGCGCCACCGGCGAGGTCGGCGTCGCCCTGGTGACCTCCGGGCCCGGTGTCACGAACGCGGTGACCGGCATTGCCACAGCCTATATGGACAGCATCCCGATGGTGATTGTGTCGGGGCAAGTACCCACCAGTGCCATCGGCATGGACGCTTTTCAGGAGTGCGACGCCGTGGGCATCACACGCCCGGTCGTCAAACATAATTTCCTGGTCAAGGACGCACGCGATCTGGCCGAGACCATGAAGAAGGCTTTTCACATCGCGCGCAGCGGGCGACCTGGCCCGGTGCTGGTCGATATCCCGAAAGACGTTTCTTTCAAGAAAGTGCATTACGCGGGCTACCCTGCCACGGTGGAGATGCGCTCCTATAACCCGGTGCGCAAGGGTCATGGCGGGCAGATCCGAAAGGCCCTGCAACTGCTGCTGGCGGCCAAGCGGCCTTTTATCTACACCGGTGGCGGCGTGCTACTCAGCAACGCCACCGCCGAGTTGCGCGCGCTGGTTGATATGCTGGGCTACCCTTGCACCAACACCCTGATGGGCTTGGGCGCCTACCCGGCCAGTGACAAGAAATTCCTCGGCATGCTGGGCATGCACGGGACGATCGAGGCCAACAGCGCGATGCAACATTGCGACGTGTTGCTGGCCATCGGCGCCCGCTTTGACGACCGTGTCATCGGCAACCCCAAGCACTTCGCCCAAAATGAACGCAAGATCATTCACATCGACATCGATCCGTCGAGCATCTCCAAACGCGTCAAAGTTGATATTCCCATCGTGGGCGACGTCAAAGAGGTGCTGACCGAGATGATCGCCATGATCAAGGAAGGTGCAACCAAGCCCGATGGCGACGCCCTGGGCGCCTGGTGGGACACGATTGAAGGCTGGCGCAAGCGCGATTGCCTCAAATACGACCACGGCAAGAACGATGTCATCAAGCCGCAGTTCGTCATTGAAACGCTCTGGAATATGACCAAGGATGCGGATACGTACATCACCTCCGACGTGGGGCAACACCAGATGTGGGCGGCGCAGTACTACCGCTTCGACGAGCCACGGCGCTGGATCAATTCCGGCGGCCTGGGCACCATGGGCGTGGGCATTCCCTATGCCATGGGCATCAAAATGGCCAAGCCCGACAGCGAGGTGTATTGCATCACGGGCGACGGCTCGGTGCAGATGTGCATTCAGGAGCTCTCCACCTGCTTGCAGTACAACACCCCGATCAAAATTCTGTCTCTCAACAACCGTTACCTTGGCATGGTGCGCCAATGGCAAGAAGTTGAATACGAAGGTCGCTACAGCCACAGTTACATGGACGCGCTGCCCAACTTCGTGAAACTGGCTGAAGCCTATGGCCACGTCGGCATGCTGATCGAGCGCGCGCAAGACGTGGAGCCGGCCCTGCGCGAAGCGCGCAAGCTCAAGGACCGCACCGTTTTCATGGACATCCGCACCGATCCCACCGAGAACGTGTTTCCCATGGTGAAAGCCGGTAAGGGCCTTACCGAGATGTTGCTTGGCTCTGAAGATCTTTAATCCACCTTAACTTTGGACGAATCTATTGTTTGCCAAGCCCTGGGGTTACCGCCCCAGGGGTAGGGCGACGAAAAGAGGAATCACACACTATGAAACACATCATTGCAGTCCTATTGGAAAATGAGCCCGGCGCGCTGTCGCGCGTGGTCGGTCTTTTTTCGGCACGTGGTTACAACATCGAGTCACTGACCGTTGCACCCACGGAAGATGCCAGCTTGTCGCGCATGACGATTCAAACCACTGGGTCTGACGAAGTCATCGAACAGATCACCAAGCATTTGAACCGCCTGATTGAGGTGGTCAAGGTCGTTGATCTGACTGAAGGGGCTTACACCGAGCGTGAGTTGATGATGGTGAAAGTGCGTGCAGTGGGCAAGGAGCGCGAAGAAATGAAGCGCATGGCGGACATTTTCCGCGGCCGCATCATTGACGTCACGGAGAAAAGCTACACCATAGAATTGACCGGCGATCAGACAAAGAACGACGCGTTCTTGCTGGCTATTGAGCGGGGTGCCATATTGGAAACCGTTCGCACCGGGTCGAGCGGCATCGGTCGCGGCGAACGTATTTTGCGAGTTTAATTTTTTACAACGGAGAGAGATATGAAAGTTTTTTACGACAAGGACTGTGATCTGAGCCTGATCAAAGGCAAAACGGTTGCGATCATTGGCTACGGCAGCCAGGGCCATGCCCACGCCCAGAATCTGAACGACAGCGGCGTGAAAGTGGTAGTTGGCTTGCGCAAAGGTGGTGCTTCCTGGGCCAAGGTCGAAAAGGCAGGCCTCAAAGTGGCTGAAGTAGCAGATGCCGTCAAGGCCGCGGACGTGGTCATGATCTTGTTGCCCGATGAGAACATTGCAGCGGTCTACAGCAATGCTATTGAGCCCAATATCAAGAAAGGCGCCTCGCTGGTGTTTGCGCACGGCTTCAACGTGCATTACGGCTTGGTAACGCCGCGTGCCGATCTGGATGTCTGGATGGTCGCGCCCAAGGCGCCAGGCCATACGGTGCGTGGCACCTATGCGCAGGGCGGCGGCGTACCGCACCTGATTGCCATCCATCAAGACACGTCGGGGCGTTCGCGCGACCTGGCGCTGAGCTATTCGATGGCCAATGGCGGCGGCAAAGCCGGCATTATTGAAACGACTTTCCGCGAAGAAACCGAGACGGATCTGTTCGGTGAACAGGCTGTTTTGTGCGGCGGCACAGTAGAGCTCATCAAAGCCGGTTTTGAAACCCTGGTCGAGGCCGGTTATGCCCCTGAGATGGCCTACTTTGAGTGCCTGCACGAACTCAAGCTGATTGTGGACATGATTTATGAAGGCGGCATCGCCAACATGAACTACTCCATCTCCAACAACGCCGAGTACGGTGAATACGTCACTGGCCCCAAGATCATTACCAGCGCCAGCAAGGACGCCATGCGCCAGTGCCTGAAAGACATCCAGACCGGCGAATACGCGAAAAGCTTCATCCTGGAAAACAAGGCCGGCGCGCCGACCCTGTTGAGCCGTCGCCGCTTGACTTCCGAGCACCAAATTGAGCAAGTGGGCGAAAAGCTCCGTGCCATGATGCCTTGGATCAAGAAGAACAAACTGGTCGACCCGACCCGCAACTAAGGCGTACGACGCTCCCAACAAAGGCCACTTCAGTGGCCTTTGTTACTATGAAGGTCAGGAGACCCATTCTATGCATGACGGAAACGATTCAGACTTCGCGCAAGGCGACGCCATCGTGGTGAGAAAGCGCCGCAAGGGCATTTATGTTCTGCCCAACCTGTTCACGCTGGCGGCGCTTTTTGGCGGTTTTTACGCCATTGTCATGGCCATCAGCGGCCGCTTTGACCTGGCGGCCATCGGTGTTTTTTGTGCCATGGTGCTCGACAGCCTCGACGGTCGCATCGCGCGCATGACCAACACGCAAAGCGCTTTTGGCGAGCAGATGGATTCGCTCTCGGATATGGTGTCCTTTGGTGCCGCGCCCGCCATCATCTCCTATGTCTGGGCTCTGAAGGGCCTGGGACGCTGGGGATGGATTGCTGCCTTTGTCTATTGCGCGTGCGGCGCCTTGCGGCTGGCGCGCTTCAACGTCAACACCGCAGTGGTGGACAAGCGCTATTTTCAGGGCTTGCCGTCGCCGGCCGCCGCCGCCTTGCTGGCCGGGTTCATCTGGGTCATGACCGACATGGGCATCACAGGTGCCAGCGTGGCATGGCCCACATTTGCGCTGGCCTTGTATGCCGGGCTGACCATGGTGACCAATGTGCCGTTTTACAGCTTCAAGGATGTGCACATGAAAAAGAGCGTGCCGTTCGTCGTGATTGTGCTGATTGCCCTGGGCATTGCAGTGATCAACATCGATCCGCCGCTCGTGATGTTTGGCCTGTTTGTGGCGTATGGCCTGAGCGGCTACGTCATCTACGCTTGGCGCAAGGCCAAAGGTCTGCAGACCAGCGTCATCAGCACGTCGACGGACGAACCGGATGAAAGAGGACTTCATTAGGCAATGAAGTCGGGGGCAGACACGCAGGCGACAAGCCTGGGCGCTAGCGCTCGTCCCCCACGTGACAATGAAGCGCTTGGCAGTCACCCAAAGGACAGACTATGGAAGAACCCATCCTTACCATCGACGAACGCGCAGCGATCAATTCCGGTCGCTGGTTTTCAACCCTGTCGCCTTCCCTGCGACACGATATTCTGCGATGCGCTTACGTCAAACGATACAAGGACGGCGAACTGATCACTGCCCGCGGCGAGCCGCCGGAAGAATGGATTGCCTGTGCGCGCGGCGCGGTGCGCGTCAGCTCCACCTCCATTTCGGGCAAGCAGATCACGCTGACCTATGTAGAGCCGGGCATCTGGTTCGGCGATGTGGCGATCTTCGACGGCGACCGACGCACCCACGATGCCTACGCCCACGGCGAGACCACCATTTTATGTGTCGCGAAAGCCGATTTCAAAAAGATTCTGGCGCACCATGCCGAACTCTACGAAGCCCTTTTGCGCCTGCACGCCCGTCGCATCCGCCAGTTGTACGGTCTGGTGGAGGACCTCAATACCCTGCCGCTGCGCGCACGGCTTGCCAAGCAGTTGTTGCACCTGGTGCGCAGCTACGGCGTGCCCTCGCTCAGCGACGGGCGCGAAATGCGCATCGGCCTGCAATTGGCACAGGAAGAACTGGCGCAATTGCTGGGCGCTTCGCGCCAACGTGTCAATCAGGAACTCAAGTCGATGGAGCGGGAGGAAACCATCCGTATCGAACCGGGTGGTCTGGTCATTCGCAACCGCGACGCCCTGATGCTGATTGCAGACGCCGATAACTGAACCCAAGAAAACACAGTTCCATGAGCAATTTTGAGCATTTCATCGGCACGCAGGCCGTTTCCGACAAACAGGCCTTTGATGTGGTCGCCCTGTCCGCCTGGCTGGACAAGAACCTGCCGGGCTTTGCGGGCCCCTTGACCGTCGAGTCCTTCAAGGGGGGCCAGTCCAACCCCACCTACAAGCTCAACACGCCGACGCAAAGCTATGTCATGCGTGCCAAGCCCGGCCCGGTAGCCAAACTGCTGCCATCGGCGCACGCCATTGAGCGCGAGTTTGCGGTGATGAGCGGCTTGCAGGGCACCGATGTGCCGGTGCCGCGTATGTACTGCCTGTGCGAAGACGAGACGGTCATTGGCCGGGCCTTCTATGTGATGGAATTCATGCCAGGGCGTATTCTGTGGGACCAGACCTTGCCTGGCATGAGCACCCAGGAACGCGGCGCGATTTACAACGAGATGAACCGCGTGATCGCCGCCCTGCACAGCGTCAAGTTCGCCGAACGGGGCCTGTCCTTTTACGGCAAGCCGGGCAACTACTTTGAGCGCCAGATAGGTCGCTGGAGCAAGCAATACGTCGCCTCCGCTACTCAGCCCATTCCTGAGATGGACCAACTCATGACCTGGCTGCCGCAGCACATTCCGGCCATGGCACGGGCCGAGCACATGGTCAGCATCGTGCATGGCGACTACCGCCTGGACAACCTGATGTTTCACCCGACCGAGCCGCGAATCATCGCCGTGCTGGACTGGGAACTGTCCACGCTGGGGCATCCGCTGGCAGATTTCAGCTACCACTGCATGGCCTGGCACATTCCGCCCGGGGCGTTTCGCGGCATTGGCGGGATCGATCTGGCGAGCCTGGGCATTCCGACCGAGGACGAATACATCCGCCTCTACTGCGAGCGCACGGGGCTGGTGAATCCCGATGACCTCAAGGCCGACTGGAACTTCTACATGGCCTACAACCTGTTTCGCATTGCCGCCATCTTGCAAGGCATCGCCAAGCGCGCACAGATGGGCACCGCCGCCAGCGCGCAGGCAGTCAGCTCAGGCGCCGGGGCCAAGCCCCTGGCCCAGATGGCCTGGCAATTTGCACAGAAGAGCTGAAACCGCATCACAGCGAACGATTCGATCCGCGCCCTCACCCACGACTACAACTGGAGATCCCATGGACTTTGACTACTCCCCCAAAACAAAGGAACTGCAAGCGAAATTGCAGGCCTTCATGGATGACTACATCTATCCCGTCGAGGGTGCCTGGCACGCTGAAATTGAGGCCAACACCGCCGCGGGGAAGCGTTGGACCCCACTGGAACTCATTGAAGGTCTCAAAGTCAAGGCTCAGGCGGCTGGCTTGTGGAACCTGTTTTTGCCCGTGGACAGCGCGGCCGCTTCCGGCTATGAGGGCGCCGGTCTGACCAACCAGGAATACGCGCCGCTGGCCGAAATCATGGGTCGTGTGCTGTGGAGCAGCGAAGTGTTCAACTGCTCGGCCCCGGATACCGGCAACATGGAGACGATTGCCCGTTATGGCTCCGAAGAGAACAAGGCGCGCTGGCTCAAGCCCCTGCTGGAAGGCAAGATTCGCTCGGCCTTTGCCATGACCGAGCCTGAGGTGGCATCGAGTGACGCGACCAACATCCAGACCCGCATGGAGCGCGACGGCGATGACTACGTGATCAATGGTCGCAAATGGTGGACCTCCGGCGCCGGTGACCCGCGTTGCGCCATTCACATCGTCATGGGCAAAACCAACCCGCAAGCCGAGCGTCATGCCCAGCAAAGCATGGTGTTGGTCCCCTCCAATACACCTGGCGTCACGGTGGTGCGCTCGCTCAATGTCATGGGCTATGACGACGCGCCGCATGGCCACATGGAAGTGCTTTTTGAAAACGTGCGGGTGCCGGTCAGCAACATCCTGCTCGGTGAAGGCCGCGGTTTTGAAATCGCGCAGGGTCGCCTTGGCCCAGGTCGCATTCACCACTGCATGCGCCTGATTGGCCAGGCCGAGCGTGCGCTGGAGTTGATGTGCAAGCGCGCCGCCAGCCGCGTTGCCTTTGGCAAACCGATTGCCGCACAAACCGTGACGCAGGAACGCATTGCCGAGGCGCGCTGCAAGATCGATATGGCTCGTCTGCTCACCCTCAAGGCCTCCTGGATGATGGACGTGGCGGGCAACAAATTTGCCAAGAACGAGATCGCCATGATCAAGGTCGTGGCGCCGAGCATGGCCTGCCAGGTGATCGACTGGGCGATGCAGGCGCACGGCGGCGCCGGCATGTGCGATGACTTCCCGCTGGCTTATGCCTACACCAACGCCCGCACGCTGCGCTTTGCCGATGGGCCAGACGAAGTGCACCGCAACGCCATCGCCAAGCAGGAATTGCGCAAGTACATGACCACGCCAAAATCAGCTTGATCGCCCCTGGCGCGCAGCGGTTCAGGCGCAGCCGCTGCGCGCACAGATTGCCATTTACTCCTAAATAAATAGCTGTATAAGCTTACCCAACGTGGGCTAGGTCTCTATTTTATATAAATTAGCGGAGATGCTCAGGTCGGCTATTTTGGGTTTGACCTGTGGCGTCAGAGAGGCTCTAAACACGAGTCCAGTCGAGCCGGCGGACAGAATTCTGTCCAAAGCCGAGTGAGATCACATGGCCCACTTACCCAAGCGCCGGCGACGTCAAAGTGCATATTTATTGATCGTTTCGGTTGACAACGCCAGTGTTGTTTGATGGGTAGGTTTGCAGACCCTACACTAGCCCCATGTCATCGCTCTACCTCGACCACTTCGGTCTGTGCAAACCACCATTCCAGATCACGCCGGACCTGGATTTCTTCTTTTCGGGCGGGCGCAGGGGCGACATTCTCTCGGCCTTGCTGCATGTGGCGGCGCATGATGAAGGCATCATCACGCTGGTGGCGGAAGTGGGCAGCGGCAAGACCTTGCTGGCACGCCTGATGATCAGTCGGCTGGGGGCTGAGGTTTGTGCAGTCTATCTGGCCAACCCCTGCTTCAGCCGCGACGAGATCATTGCGGCCATCGCGCGTGATCTGGGCCTGACCGGCTTGAGCGAATCCATGGAAGGCAAGCTGGCGACCTTGCAGCAAGAACTGCTGCGTCGGCACGCTAGCCTGAAGTTCCTCCCTCAAAAAACCGATTTTCCCCTGTGACGGACCCGACAAATGCGGTTCCGCGTTCTGTCTACGTTTTGATCTGCGCGATCA
>NZ_JAAFHA010000164.1 GCF_010365055.1 Rhodoferax sp. | reverse complement strand
AGGGTTTCGGCGCTTTTTCTCTTGATTTTGAGGCGGTCTACTATGTGTTGAAGCCAGACTACAACGTCTTCATGGATGTGCAGCAGGCGATCAACCTGCAATTGGTGCGCCGCTTTGCCGAGCAGGGCATCGAGTTCGCGTTCCCAACCCAGACGTTGTACCTCAATCGCGGCGCCTCCCAATCCGAGGTGGGTGAGCAACCGGTGGCGAAAGATGAGTAATTTTTAAGCCATTTAGGGCTCTAGCCCGCGTATAGACTGCGCTAGTAGCTACTTATACAATAGCAAACCGCAGGCCCATGCCAAGCTGCATTTTCGACCCCAATGCGTGGACGCCAGCGCATGGTTCGGATGGAAACACTAAACAATTCATGTCTCCGGTGCCGCGTCCTGCGCGGATTCCTCGTAATCGGGGTCCGGGTTCAGTGCGTCACCCGACCAGCGCAGCGCTTTGGCGCTAATCGGTGGCCCGATCGTTTCGAGCACCGCCACGGCGGCCAGCACCACCGAACTGACCACCGCGCCCTGCAACTGAAACAGGGTCAGCGTGGTGTCGGCCAGGCCAATGGCCAGACCGGCCATGGGAATGAGCAGCAGGCCGGTGGTGGTGGCCTGCCGCCTGGGCGTGCCAAGCAGGCTGGCGGTGACACCTACCGCCAGCCACTTCGCCAGGGATCGGCCGAACACCAGCACCAGGGCGGCCGGTGCGTACTGAATCATTTCGGCCACATGCAGGTTGGCGCCGGCATAGACAAACAGGGCAATAAAAAACAACTCGAAGGCGGGGCCAAACTCGAGATTGGCGATGAGCTCAGTGCGCTCAATGCTGCGCACCACGATGCCCAGCACCAGCGGTGCGAACAGCGTTGACAGTTTGAGCGTCATTGCAGCGCCGAGCGTTAACGCCACGGCGCCTACCACCAGTGCGAGGTGATACTGGTGCGCGGCCTTGGTCTTGCGCGCCGCGATGTGCAGGGCCATTCCCATGCTTGCGCCGAGCATAGCCGAGCCCAGCAACTGGTATAGCGGTCCACCAAGGATGGTGGCCAGCGGTGCATCAGCGTCGTTGTAAAGCAGCGGCAGCAGCGCACTGAAAATCAGGAAGGCCAGCACATTATTGAGTGCCACCAGACTCTTGGCGCGATCGGTAACCGGGCCGCTGGCACCCATCTCATGGGCGACGTGGATCAGCACCGCGGGCGACGAGGACACGGCAATGGCCGCAATCACGGCCGCAGCCAGTCCGTGCACACCCATCAGGTCCATGCTGAAAAACACCACAATGAAAGTCAGTGTGCTTTCCACCAGCGAAATGATGATCAGGTTGCGGTCATGAAGCAACAGCTTGATGTCGAGCGACAGGCCCAGGCGATACAGAATCAGACCCAGTGCCACGTCAACAATGATGCGCGAGTTGTCCAGGGCGGCGTAGTCCACCAGCCCCAGCACATTGGGACCAGCGATCAGGCCCACCAGCATGAAGCCGGTGATGCTGGGAAGCCAGGGCCAGCGGTGCGTCACATAGCCGCCCAAAGCGCCGCAAAACAGCAAAAAACCAAAGAAAAACAGGGCGTTCGATGTGAGCGGCCAAGCGGGAAGAAAATTCATGGGCAGATCAACATAGGAGGGGCGGATAGAGAATTTGACCGCATCAAGGCAAGTATCGCACCCAGAGCCGTGTTGAAAATCGTCTTGTTGCCCACGCCGGCACCAGACGACCTGGTCATAATTCTTTCAGTCATCCCTAATGATTGCCGTGCTCCGAGCGCGGAAAATGGGTCTGTCTTCAAAAAGAGGGTTTCATGAAAACATATGTTCCAGCCGGGTCTATCTCGGTCACGGTGTCAGTTACTGTTTTTCAGCAGCGCGTTGAGCGGGTGGCGTTTTGACACTGGTGCTGCTGGCCGCGTTGGGCAAGAGCTTTCTTTTTGTTCTGGCGACGATTCTGCCGATTCTCAACCCGGCTGCCACTGCACCCATTTTTTTGGGTTTGACCGAGAACGCCTCTGCGGGCACGCGCGCGCTGCTGGCGCGGCGCATTGCGCGCAATATGTTTGCGCTCATGGTCGGCTCCATGCTGGTGGGTTCCTATGTGCTGGAATTTTTTGGTATTTCGTTGCCAATCGTGCGTGTCGGCGGCGGCTTGATCGTGGCCGCGGCCGCCTGGCGTTTGCTCAACGCCACGCAGACCACAGTTGACAGCCGGACCGAGTTGGCCGAGGCTTTTACGCCGGAACAAGCGCGTAAGCAGGCTTTTTATCCTCTCACGTTCCCGATCAGCTGTGGGCCGGGTTCGATCGCGGCGGCCATCACGGTGGGTGTGGCTTTGAGCGATGAAGACCTGACTTTGTCGCTGGCGCGGATGGCGGGCGGGGTGCTGGCCCTGCTGGCCATTGGCATCATCTTGTACCTGGTTTTTCGCTACGCCCAGCGCCTGCTCGATCCTTTGGGTGAGGCGGGTACCGTGATTTTTCTGCGTCTGTCAGCCTTCATTCTGTTATGCCTTGGCGTGCAGATCGTGTGGGATGGCCTGAGCGAATTGCTACGGGGATTGCTGGTGTCTGCGGGGGTTCATTGAGATTGCGCCGACCATGAATTCGATTCAACCCGCTGCACCCCAGGGGCCGCAGGCACAGGCAGGAACCGAGAGTGAGCTCGTCGTCGAGGCGCTTGCGCTGGGTAAAAACAAGCGGGTGCGCAAGCTGCTGGGGCGCATGCATCCAGCCAAAATCGAGGCCTTGCTGGAATTGCTTGACGACGGGCAACGCACGGCGCTCTGGCAGCAGGTTGATGGTGCGCTTGAAGGCAGGATCCTGCCGCATCTGAATCTCAATCTGAGCCGACAACTCGCGGGGGAGTCCGGCGATGTTTTGCCTTCAGACCAAGCTGGCCTCGGGCCGGGCGGCGCCGCCAAGCCGCAGAAGATCAATCACGTCACGGCGGTTCGCGAAGCGCTCGGGCAAGGCAAGCTCAAACGGCTGGGCAAAATTCTGCAGCGCATGCATCCGGCCAAGGTGGCTGGCATGTTGGAGGGTCTGCCGCCGTCTGAGCGCACCAAGGTGTGGAGCATGGTGGACACCGAGCGCACCGGCAAAGTGCTGACCTATCTGCACAACGAAATCCGCACGACCTTGGCCGGCGAACTGGACCCGGACGACCTGGTGGCGTCAGTACAGTTGCTTGAGCTCGATGACCTGGTGGACCTGATCCAGACTCTGCCGACCGCATTGGGCAGCCAACTGATGCAGGCCACCAGCGGCGGTCGTCGCCAACAGCTGGAGTCCATGCTGTCCTACCCGCAGGATTGCGCCGGTGGCCTGATGAACATGGACACCATCGAGGTCCGTGCGGACGTCAAAGTCAGTACCGTGCTGCGCTACCTGCGTTTGCGCGAGACCCTGCCGCCACAGACCGACATGCTGATGGTGGTCGACCGCAAGGGTCACTACCAGGGCGTGCTGCGTCTGAGTGCGCTGGTGACCGCTAATCTGGATTTGCGCGTGGCCGATGTCATGCAGGCCGATATCGATGGTATTGGGGCGGATGCCAAAGACACGGAGGTCGCCCGAGTGTTTCAGGACCTTGACCTCCTGTCAGCACCGGTGGTGGATACGCAGGGCCGTCTCATCGGCCGCATCACGGTCGATGACGTGGTGGATCTGATCCGTGACGAATCAGACCGCACCATGATGCAGATGGCAGGTCTTGACGACGAGGCTGACATGTTTGCACCCGTGCTGGTGAGTTCGCGCCGCCGTGCCGTGTGGCTGGGCATCAACTTGGTGACTGCGTTTCTCGCGGCCTGGGTGATCGGCCAGTTTCAGGCCACGCTCAGCCAACTGGTGGCGCTGGCCGTGCTGATGCCGATTGTGGCGAGCATGGGCGGCATTGCCGGCAGCCAGACGCTCACGCTGGTGATTCGCGGGCTGGCGCTCGGTCAGGTGCAAAAAGGCAATATCCGCGTGCTGCTGAACCGTGAGGTGGGCATTTCCATCCTGAATGGGGTGCTGTGGGCGGTGGTCATTGCGCTGCTGGCGGTGGCATGGTTTGGCGACTGGGGCATTGGCGGGGTGCTGGGTATTGCCATCCTCATCAACCTGCTGTGTGCGGCGCTGGCCGGCCTGGCGATTCCGTTGCTGTTGCACCGCCTGGGCATCGACCCCGCGCTGGCGGGCAGCGTCATTCTGACCACGGTGACCGATGTGATCGGCTTCTTCTCTTTTCTCGGCCTGGCGACGGTGTGGCTGCTCTGAGCCTCACCTGGCCGGTCGTCAGGCCGTGGATCTGACCGTAGCCCTGAGCGCCCGGGGGCCGACTCCCTGAAGCTACGAGGCCGCGCGGCTAATATGCGGACATGAGCTCATCCTGGCTGGAATCCGCGTTGCAGGTGGCACAGGGCCTCGCGCCCTTGCTGGCATCGCTGTTGCACCTGGGCTGCGCCACGGGCGTGACGGTGCATGCGCTACTGAACAAGCGGCAGGTGCACACGGCCATCGGCTGGATCGCGCTGGCCTGGCTTGCACCGCTGATGGGTGCCTTGCTGTACCTGATGCTCGGCGTGAACCGGATCCCGCGTGCCGCGGTGGCATTGGGGCTGAAGGACACCTGGCGTCACGAGGGATCCAGCGCCGACGTAGCCAACGAAACCGATGCCCCGTGCCGGCCGGATCTGGCGGGCATCAACCGGCTCACGCGTGAGGTCACGGGGCGCTCTTTGTTGGCGGGCAATGAGGTGACACCGCTGGTGCAGG
>NZ_JAAFHA010000163.1 GCF_010365055.1 Rhodoferax sp. | reverse complement strand
ATCTTCGTGTGCTTGCGAACAAAATCAAACATGCGCGAACTCTCCAATAAGAAAAACAAAAAAGGCGAACATGCTGCTCGCCTTTATCTGGTTGAGGTGGTGGGTGCTGACGGGCTCGAACCGCCGACATTCTGCGTGTAAGGCAGACGCTCTACCAACTGAGCTAAGCACCCAACTTGAACCGGCTATCAGTTCAAGGCGTCTTTCAACGCTTTGCCCGGACGGAATTTTGGCACTTTGGCCGCCTTGATCTTGATCGCGGCGCCAGTGCGCGGATTGCGCCCCACTCGCGCGGCCCGCTTGCCAACGGCAAAGGTTCCAAAGCCCACCAGCGAAACAGAGCCGCCTTTGTTCAATGTAATCTTGACAGCGCCAATAGCGGCCTCCAGCGCCCGGGTAGCGGCCGCCTTGGAAATGTCGGCATTTGTAGCAATGTGCTCTATTAGTTCGGTTTTATTCACAAAGAACCCTTGGTATGGAAACAGAGTTAGTCGAATTGTCTCTTCAATAAGATTTGCACTCGTCATGTCGTCGGGACTCTGAGCCATCGGCTCAGACCTAACAATACAACCATTGGCTTTGCAGCAGTGCGAGGAGGAATTCTAGTCGGTTTTTAGAGCGCCGCCACAATGGCCAACCCGACGTCTTTTGTGCTGGCAGTGCCTCCCAGATCCGGGGTGCGTGGCGCCCCGCTCGCGGGATGCAGCACTTTTTCTATCGCCTTCATAACGGCATCTTGCGCTTGAGGGTAGCCCAAGAAATCGAGCATCAAGGCACCGCTCCAAATCTGGCCGATCGGATTGGCAATGCCCTGGCCGGCAATGTCGGGCGCTGAGCCGTGAACCGGCTCGAACAGCGAGGGGAATTTGCGCTCGGGATTTAGATTGGCACTGGGGGCAATACCAATCGTTCCCGTGCAGGCTGGACCCAGATCACTCAAGATGTCGCCAAAAAGATTGCTCGCCACCACCACATCAAAAAAATCGGGGCGTTGCACAAAGTGGGCACACAAGATATCGATGTGAAATTTATCCACCTTCACGTCAGGATAAGCCTTTGACATCTCAGCAACACGTTCATCCCAATAAGGCATGGTGATCGCAATGCCGTTGGATTTGGTGGCGCTGGTCAGATGTTTTTTCGGTCGCGACCGGGCCAGGTCAAAAGCAAACTTCAACACCCGGTCAACGCCAACGCGCGACATCACGGTTTCCTGCAGCACGATTTCTCGCTCGGTGCCGGGGTACATGCGCCCGCCGACGCTGGAATACTCCCCTTCGGTGTTTTCGCGCACGATCATCATGTCGATTTCACCCGGCTCGCGTCGGCTGCCATCACGCCGTACGACGGGTGCGATGATGCCGGGCATCAGCCGCACCGGACGCAGGTTGACATACTGGTCGAACTCGCGGCGAAACAGCAGCAAGGAACCCCATAGTGAGACATGATCGGCAATTTTGTCGGGCCAGCCCACCGCGCCGAAGTAGATCGCGTCGTGACCCCCAATTTGATCCTTCCAGTTGTCGGGCAGCATCTGACCGTGCTGCTCGAAGTAGTCCCAGCTGGAAAAATCAAAATGATCAAACTGCAGGTCAATGCCGAATTTGCCCGCCACGGCCTCCAGCACACGCACGCCTTCGGGCATGACTTCCTGGCCAATGCCGTCACCGGCAATAACAGCAATTCTTTTTTGACTCATCAACGAAACCTCTGCAATCAAGCGTTAAAAATAGAAAAAGTCAGAGGGTTCTGACTGTCGATACAAGCCGGGGCTGCCGCACGACCAAAGCAACGCCAAAGGCCGTCAGCAGCGTTCCGATCAGTGTAATAGCGGTGATCGGTTCACCAAACAGCACCCAGGCAATCAACGCTGTCACCGGTGGCACCAGATACATCAGACTGGTGACTGAGGCTGCAGCGCCCCGCTGGATCAGTAAATACAGCAATGAGCTGCCACCCAAGGTCAGCGCAATCACGGACCAAGCGACCGCGCCCGCCAGTTCCATATTCCAGTGCATCACCTCCACCTCCAGCAGCGCCAGCGGCAAGGTCACGAGCAGGGCAGCACCCAGTTGCACCGTGTTGGCGCTGCGCACATCACAGGGTGTGACAAAGCGCTTTTGATACAGCGTGCCGATGGTGATGCTCAGTAGCGCACCAATGGCCAGGGACATGTTGACCCAATCGGCCTCGCCACCCTGCCCGAACTTGCGCGACACCACCAGCACCAAGCCAACAAAACCCAGCACCAGCCCGGCCCACTGACGCGCGCTGATCTTCCCTCCGGTGGCGGCCAGCCAAAGCGCCGTCAACACCGGCTGCAAACCGACGATCAGCGACGACAGCCCCGAGCCCATGCCGAGCTTTACCGCCGCCCAGACACCACCGAGGTAGCCCGCATGCATGAAGATGCCTGTCACGGCCAGATGCGTCCATTGCTCGCGGCTGCTGGGCCACTTGACGCGCGCCAGTACGATCCACGGCAAAAAGCACGCGATCGACAGCGCGTAGCGAACCAACAAGAACTTAAAGGGTGGGGCATGTGGCATGCCATAACGGGCGACGATGAAGCCCGTGCTCCAGATCAGCACAAACACCGCTGGCATGGCCCGGATCAAGGCCCGATCGTCAGAGGCCCGCACCGGCCGCTAACGGGCCCGCGCCCGGATCTCGGGCAAGGCTTTTTGCAGGTAATAGACCATGGACCAGACCGTCATCACGGCGGCAATCCAGATCAGCCAGACGCCCCAGACACGGGTGTCGATCAGCCCCAGCAACATGCCGTCATACAGCAGAAACGGGATCGCCACCATTTGCACCACGGTCTTGAGCTTGCCGATCATGTGCACCGCCACGCTCTTGGCGGCGCCAATTTGCGCCATCCACTCACGCAGGGCGGAAATCGCAATTTCACGGCCAATGATGATGAGCGCGACAAAGACGTCAGCGCGCCCCAGATGAACAAGAACCAGCACGCAGGCACAAACAAGAAATTTGTCGGCGACCGGGTCCAGAAAGGCGCCAAAGGACGAGACCATGTTGAGCTTGCGCGCTAAATAACCGTCAAGCCAATCGGTGGCCGCAAACACCACAAACATGACCGTGGCAATCAAATTGCGGCTGGCAGGCTCAATAGGTAAATAAAACACCCCGACGATCAAGGGGATCGCGACGATGCGCGCCCAGGTCAT
This sequence comes from Rhodoferax sp., assembly GCF_010365055.1. GTDB lineage: Bacteria > Pseudomonadota > Gammaproteobacteria > Burkholderiales > Burkholderiaceae_C > Rhodoferax. Next base: position 1,611 of record NZ_JAAFHA010000163.1, on the reverse strand, counting down.
GATGGTGGGGATGTTGAAAAACATGACGTCATTGTGGCACGACCAAACCCGCCCAATGCCCGTCAATGCCCTTGAATCAGTGCAATGCGCGGTAAATTTCTTCAGCCAGTTCGCGCGAAATGCCCTCCACCCTCGCAATATCTTCGGCCCCCGCCAGCGCCACGCCCCGCACGCCGCCAAAGCGCTGCAGCAATTTGGAGCGCCGCTTGGGGCCAATGCCGGGAATTTCTTCGAGTTTGCCGCCGTCCACCCGTACCTTGGCGCGTTTGGCCCGCATGCCGGTGATGGCAAAACGATGCGCCTCGTCCCGAATCTGCGCCACCAGCATCAGCGCCGCCGAATCCTTACCCAGATAGACCTTGTCGCGGCCATCGGCAAACACCAGTTCCTCCAGCCCGACCTTGCGGCCCTCGCCTTTTTCGACGCCGACGATCAATGACAAATCCAGGCCCAAGTGATCAAACACTTCACGCGCCATGCTGACCTGGCCTACGCCGCCGTCCACGAGAACCAAGTCCGGCAGCCGGCCAGTACCCTTCGGTAGTTGCCCGGCCTGTTGCGCCTCGCGCAGTGTCTCGGCCAGCTTGCCATAGCGGCGCAGCAACACCTGGCGCATGGCCGCGTAGTCGTCGCCCGGCGTGATGTCGTTGATGTTGTAGCGCCGGTACTCGGCGTTCTGCATTTTGTGGTGTGCAAACACTACGCACGAGGCCTGGGTGGCCTCGCCCGCCGTGTGGGAGATGTCAAAACACTCGACCCGCAGGGTATCCAGGTCGTCCAGCGCCAGATCCAGCGCATCGGCCAAGGCCCGGGTGCGCGCCTGCTGCGAGCCTTCCTCGGATAAAAGACGGGCCAACTGCAAGCCAGCATTGGTTTGCGCCATTTCCAGCCAGACCCGGCGCTGCTCGCGCGGCTGTTGCACCGCCGTGATCTTGACGCCGAACTGAAGCGACAGCGCTTCGAGCAAATTTTTACTGACCGGCGCACTGACAATCAGCGTCGGCGGCACCGGCACATTCAGGTAATGCTGCGCCACGAAGGCTTCCAGCACCTGGGTCTCGACACTGGGTGCGGGCGAGGCAGCCGCGCTGTCCTCCACTGCATCTTCAAAACCGCCGGCACTGTAGATCGCGGTTGCGTCTTCCACATGCGCCGGGAAATACGGTCGATCCCCCAGATGGCGCCCGCCGCGCACCATCGCCAGATTGACGCAGGCACGACCGCCCTTCACTTTCACCGCCAGGATGTCCACATCGCGATCGGCCACGTTGTCCACCGACTGCTGATGCAGCACATTGGACAGCGCCGCCACCTGATTGCGCAGCTCGGCCGCCTGCTCAAACTCCAGCTTGTCGGCATGCGCCATCATGCGCGCCTCCAGCGTCTCCAGCACCTGACGCGCATCGCCACGCAAAAACCGCTCGGCGTTGGCCACGTCCTGCGCATAGTCCGCGGTAGAAATATGGCCGACGCAAGGCGCTGAGCAACGTTTGATCTGGTACAGCAGGCATGGGCGTGTGCGGTTGTTGAACACCGGGTCTTCACAGGTGCGCAGGTGAAACACCTTTTGCATCAGCAGAATCGCCTCCTTGACCGCCCAGGCGCTCGGGT
>NZ_JAAFHA010000039.1 GCF_010365055.1 Rhodoferax sp. | reverse complement strand
GGGCAAGGCCGGCGACGGCGTCATTGGCCTGTTGGGGACCAACTTTGGCGCCGCCGGCAAGAACATCATCAACCTGGCCACCGGTGCGGGCACCGTGGCGCCGGGCGCTGGTTTTAATTTTGGCGCTGTTCAGCGGAGCAACGGGGTCTACGTGCTCGGCTTCCTGGCGAATTTTCTGGAGACCAGCGGCAGCGGCAATGTGCTGTCCACGCCCAATTTGCTGACACTGGACAACGAGGAGGCCAAGATCGTGATCGGTGAAAACGTGCCGTTTGTGACTGGCTCTTACACCAACAACAACACCAGTGGCAACTCGGTCAACCCGTTCACCACGGTGGAGCGCAAGGACGTCGGGCTGACGCTCAAGGTCAGGCCGCAAATCAACGAGAACGGCACCGTCAAGCTGGTGATTTATCAGGAGACTTCGGCGGTCAAGGCCGGCACGGAGACGGCGGCCAACGGACCGACGACCTCCAAGCGCACGATCGAGTCCACCGTGCTGGTCGATGATGGCAGCATTGTGGTGCTGGGCGGTCTGCTGCAGGACAAGTATTCGGGCAACCAGGACAAGGTGCCCGGCGTGGGTGATGTGCCCTTGTTCGGCAATCTGTTCAAAAGCGAGGCGCGCACCCGCAACAAGACCAACCTGATGGTGTTCCTGCGCCCGGTCGTGGTGCGCGACGCACAAGCCAGCGACCAGTTGTCGATGGATCGTTACGACTTGATGCGCTCGGGCTTGAGCGCTGCGCAACCGGTGCCCAGCCAGTTGGTTCCCATCAACGAGGCGCCGCAACTGCCCGCGCTGCCGGGTACCCAGCCGGCCATCCAGCGGGTCCAGCCGCTTGGCCCAACGCCCGCCGTTCAACCCTAACTTTGCGTCGGACGCTGAACGCCATGCGCTACCCGCTGCCCTATGCCTTTGCCCGGACTCACCAGCTGCTGCTGGAGGATGAGGCGGGCGATCTGACACTGTGTGTGCACCCCGACTCGGGGGCCAGCGCGGTGAGCGAAGTCATGCGCAAGTACCCGGTGCGGCATCTGCAGTCGCTCGGGGCCCAGGCGCTGATCCAGCGCATCAGCGCGGCTTACGCCCAGGGCGAATCGAGTGCCGCGGCGGTGGTCAGCGAGGTCGAGAGCGACGCCGATCTCTCCAGAATGATGCAGGACCTGCCCGCGATCGAAGACTTGCTGGAAACCGCAGACGATGCGCCTATCATCCGCATGCTCAACGCGCTCTTGACGCAAGCGGCACGCGACGGCGCCAGTGACATTCATATCGAGCCCTACGAGCGTCATTCGAGCGTGCGCTTTCGGGTCGATGGCACGCTGCGCGAGGTGGTGCAGCCCAATCGTGCATTGCACGCGGCGCTGATTTCGCGCCTGAAGATCATGGCCGAGCTCGATATTGCCGAGCGCCGCCTGCCGCAGGACGGGCGTATTTCGCTGCGTATCGGCACCCGCGCCGTCGATGTGCGCGTCAGCACCTTGCCCAGTGCGCACGGCGAGCGCGCCGTGCTGCGTCTGCTCGACAAGTCGGAAGGGCGACTCAGTCTGGAAGCCCTGGGCATGCAGGGCGAGGTGCTCAAGCGCTTTGAACATCTGGTGACGCAGCCGCACGGCATTGTGCTGGTCACCGGCCCCACCGGCTCGGGCAAGACCACCACCCTGTACGCCGCCTTGAGCCGCTTGGACGCCAGCCACAGCAACATCATGACGGTGGAAGACCCGATTGAGTACGAGTTGGCCGGCGTCGGCCAGACCCAGGTCAACCCCAAGATCGACTTGACCTTTGCCAAGGCCTTGCGTGCCATTCTGCGGCAGGACCCGGACATCATCATGATCGGTGAAATCCGCGATTTCGAGACCGCGCAGATTGCGATTCAAGCCTCGCTGACCGGTCACCTGGTGCTCGCCACGCTGCACACCAATGATGCGACCAGCGCCGTCACCCGCTTGACCGACATGGGGGTCGAGCCCTTCCTGCTGAGTTCGTCGCTGCTGGGTGTGTTGGCGCAGCGCCTGCTGCGCAAGCTGTGCCTGAGTTGCCAGGGCACGGGCTGCACCGCCTGTGGCCAAACCGGTTACGCCGGGCGCTCGGGCGTGTTCGAGCTGTTGGTCACCGACGACGCCATTCGGGCCCAGATTCACAGCCGCGCCTCTGAGGCCGACATCCGCGCCGCCGCCCTGGCCGCCGGCATGACGCTGATGCGCGATGACGGCGAACGGCTGGTCGCGCTGGGAGTGACCTCGCGCGAAGAGTTGCTGCGCGTGACGCGTGACTAGCTTGCCGCATTGCCATGCCTGTCTACTCCTTTGAAGCGTTAACCGCCGACGGCGAAGCCCGCAAGGGCGTGATTGAGGCAGACTCAGCCAAGAGCGCGCGCAGCCTGTTGCGCACGCAGGCCTTGGTGCCGCTCAAGGTGGAGAGCGTCGGGGCACAGGCGACCGGTCAGGCCGGCGCCGCTGGCACCGGCTCCGGCCGCAGTTTGAGGCGGCGGGTGTTTGGCGCGACCGGACTGGCGATCTGGACGCGCCAGCTGGCCGGTCTGGTGTCCTCGGGTTTGCCGCTGGAGCGCGCGCTGACCTCGCTGTCGGACGAGGCCGAGCGTGACAATGAGCACCATCTGGTGGCGCTGTTGCGCGCTGAAGTGAACGGCGGATCGACCTTTGCCAAGGCCTTGGCGCAGCATCCGCGTGAGTTCACCCCCATTTTTGTTGCCGTGATCGGCGCCGGCGAGCAAAGCGGCAACCTCGGCCTGGTGCTCGAGCGCTTGGCGGACGACCTGGAGGAGCAGCAGGCGCTCAAGTCAAAACTGATCGGCGCCGCGCTGTACCCGGCCATCGTGTCGCTGGTGGCGATTGTGATTGTGCTGTTCTTGGTGACCTATGTGGTGCCGCAAGTGGCGCATGTGTTTGCCGGCAGCAAGCGCGCGCTGCCGCTGTTGACGGTGATCATGATTGGCACCAGCGCCTTTGTGCGCAGTTACGGTTGGCTGATGCTGGTTGCTATTATTTTTGGAGCTTTTGGCGCCCGTCTGGCGCTGGCTAACGCCGCATTTCATGAAAAGTTTGACGCCGCCTGGCTGAACCTGCCGATTTTGGGCAAGCTGTCCCGCAGCTACAACACCGCGCGTTTTGCCAGCACGCTGGCGATGCTGGCCGCCGCTGGCGTGCCGATTCTCAAAGCCTTGCAGGCCGCAGCGGAAACCCTGTCCAACCGCGCCATGCGCACCGACGCGCTCGATGCCTTGGTGCTGGTGCGCGAAGGCGCGCCGCTGGCCGCGGCACTGGCGCAAAAAAAGCGCTTTCCGGGGCTGCTTGCCATGTTCGCCCGCCTGGGCGAGCAAACCGGCCAGTTGCCCGCCATGCTCCAGCGCGCCGCCAAGCAGCTCAGCACCGAGGTGCAACGCCGCGCCATGCAGCTGGCCACCATTCTGGAGCCGCTCTTGATTGTGGTCATGGGCGTGGTGGTGATGCTGATCGTGCTGGCGGTGCTGATGCCGATCATCCAGCTCAATCAACTGGTGAAGTGAGCGAGCGCAAAGGCCGCTGCTGAGTCGTTTATTTGCCGGCGCGCAACTCGCGCCGCAGTATTTTGCCCACATTTGATTTCGGCAATTCGTCGCGGAATTCGATGTATTTGGGCTGCTTGTAGCCGGTCAAATTTTGCTGGCAATAGCGCGCCACGTCGTCTTCGGCCAGCGTCGGCTTGTTCTTGACGACAAAGACCTTGATCGCCTCGCCCTGTTTCTCATCGGGCACGCCGATGACGGCGCACTCAAGCACGCCATCGCACAGCGAGATCACATTTTCCAGCTCACTCGGGAACACGTTGAAGCCGCTGACCAGGATCATGTCTTTCTTGCGGTCCACGATCTTGGTGTAGCCGCGCTCGTCCATGATGCCGACGTCGCCGGTGCGCAGGAAACCGTCGGCCGTGAAGGCGTGCCGGTTTTCCTCGGGCTGGTGGTAGTAGCCGGTCATGACATTGGGGCCGCGGATGCAGATTTCACCGGATGACCCTTGCGTCAGCGTGTTGCCTTCGTCGTCCTTGATGGCAATGTCAATGCCGGGCAGCGGCAGGCCAATCGTGCCCGAAAACTCCTTGGCCAGCACCGGGTTGTTGGTGCCAATGGCGCAGGTCTCGCTCATGCCCCAGCCTTCGACCATCGGGCAGCCGGTGGTCTCAAGCCAGCGCTGGGCGGTGCCCTCAGACGCCGCCATGCCGCCCGCTTGCGTCGCACAAAGACCGGAGAAGTCCACACTTTTGAATTGCGGGTGCGCCAGCAGGGCGTTGAACAAGGTATTGACACCCGGCAACATGTGAAAGGGTCGTTTCTTCAGCGTCTCGATGAAGCCGCCAAAGTCGCGCGGGTTCGGAATCAGCGTCAGCTGCGCGCCCCAGCGAATGGCCAGCAAGGAGAGCGTGAGCGCAAAGATGTGGTACAGCGGCAGCGCCGCAATACTGTTGAGCTGGCTGATGTCGCCGATACGCGAGAGCGCCGGGGTGAACCAGGCCTCAGCCTGCAACACCGCCGCCACGATGTTGCGGTGCGTCAGCACGGCGCCTTTGCTCAGCCCCGTGGTGCCGCCGGTGTACTGCAAAAAGGCGATGGAATCGAGCGTGCTCGGCGCCGACTTGAAGGGCAGCGCGGCCCCGGCCGCGATCGCCTGTTTGAACGAGGTGGCGGTGCGGCCATTGGACAGCGTCAGCTTGTAGGGCGGCACCATCTTGGCGAGATGGCGCACGGCAAAGGTGATCCACTGGCCGTACCAAAAGCCCAGCAGGTCGCCCATGGAGGCCACCACCACATGTTGAACCGCGGTCTGGTCGATCACTTCGGCCAGCGTGGCAACAAAATTCTCCAGCACCACGATCACGGTGGCGCCGGAGTCGTTCAACTGGTGCTGCAACTCGCGCGCGGTGTACAGCGGGTTGACGTTGACACAGGTGTAGCCGGCGCGCAGAACCCCCGCCATCGTCACTGGAAACTGCGGGATATTGGGCAGCATGATCGCGACCCGCGCATCAGGCGCCAGGCCTTTGCTCTGCAGCCAGGCGCCCAGCGCGCCCGATAATTGGTCGAGCTGACCATAAGTCATCCAGCTTTCCATACAGACGGCAAAGCGGCTGCTGGCGTTTTTATGGAAGGATTCTTCCAGCAGCTGCGTCAATGACTGGTATTGCTGCGGGTTGACGTCATGGGCGACGCCCGGGGGATAGCTTTTGAGCCAAATATTTTCCATGCGGTTTCTCCTGGGCTCTCATTTTGAGCCAGAGTGGCCGTCCGCCTTACAGGGCTTGCCCCAGTATCTGGCTGATTTCGGTCTCACATGCGACAGCATCGCGCTCAAACAGGCGCCCGATCAGCCCGGCCTCGCGCTCGCGCACGGTGTCGAGAAAATAGCGGGCGCCGTCGCCTTTGCGCCCCATGGCGGCGAAGGTGTCAAAGCCTGATTCCAGAAATTGCTGCAGCGCACTCAGGCCCATCATGCGGGCCGGGCCGCGCATCATTTTGAGCATCATGCGCAGGCCCGGGGTGCGCGTGAGGCGGTCAAGTTCCTGGCCCACCGCCAGCACCGTGGCCAGTTGCAGGCTCCGGTCCGCAGGCCGACCGACCGTGCGCCAGGCGGCCACATAGCGCGCGGCCTCGCCCAGCGCGCCGTGGCTGAGCCAGTTTTGCGCCATAGCCAGATCAAGCTCTTCGGTCAGGTGGTGCAAGTGCGCCATCGACACCGCGGTTTGCACCACCTGCTGCGGGAACAGCCGTTCCAGGCCACTGGCAATACGCGCAAACTGCTCATCGCGCAAGCTGTAGTCTTTCTCGCTGTAGAGTTCCTCCAGAAAGAAGGTGGCCGCGGGCCGGTATTGTTCGGACTGCAGCAGGTCGGCATAAGTCCCGGCAAAGCGGCGCGCCTGTAATCGCTTGACCGCGCTGAGGGCCTGCGCCAGTTCGGGGTTGTCGATGGCACTTTGTCGAAGTGCGCTGACGCGCGTGACCGCGTCGCGGATGATGTGAGTGGCTTCCATATAAACCCTGAGTCTACCTAGGTGCCAGGCTCTAAAAATTGCGCACTTTTGCGTGCCATATTCGAAGCATGCAAAGAAGAACCTGGTTGAAGTTGGGGGCGGCATCGGCCACGCTGCTCATTCTGGCCGGTGGTACGGTCGCCTTGCTGCAGCCCGGCTTGCAGCAGGGGCGTTTGAGCCCGGGCGCGCAAGAGGTGTTCACCAGCGTGGGGCGTGCCATTTTGGACGGCACCCTGCCCAAGGAACCCGCGGCAAACCAAGCGGCGCTGGCGGGCTTGCTGCAGCGCATTGATGCGCTGGTGCAAGCGCTGGCGCCCCATGCACAGGCGGAGTTGTCGCAACTGCTCGGCATCCTGGGTACTGGCGTTGGACGGCGCACGCTGGCTGGGCTGGCGCCCGATTGGCGCAGCGCCAGCGTCGCCGAGGTGCAGCAGGCCTTGCAGTCGATGCGCAGCTCGCGTCTGGGCTTGCGCCTGCAAAGTTACCAGGCGCTGCATGAGATTGTGGGCGCGGCCTACTTTTCAGACGCCAGCACCTGGCCCGCGCTGGGCTACCCCGGCCCGCTGAAGATTTAAACCAACCCTTAACCGAGGCGTCTCCCCGCTATGAGCAGTTTGCAGGATCCGATCCGCGAGGGATTGAAGCGTGGCTGGAAAGTGCTGGGCGGCCCGCATGGCGCGCGGCCCGAGAAAATAGTCTGCGATGTGGCCATCATTGGCTCGGGCGCCGGCGCCGGCATCAGCGCCGAATTGCTGGCGCGCGCCGGTCTCAAGGTGGTGATCATTGAAGAGGGGCCGCTCAAGAGCAGCAGCGACTTCAACCAGAAAGAGGCCCAGGCCTACCCCGCGCTGTACCAGGAAAGCGCGGGGCGCAAGACCTTGGATAAGGGCGTCACGATTTTGCAGGGGCGCTGCGTGGGCGGCTCTACCACCGTCAACTGGACCAGCTCCTTCAGAACGCCGATGGATACGCTCAAGTTTTGGCAGCAAAATTTTGCCTTGCCCGACTACACCAACGATGCGCTGGCACCGTATTTTCAGCAGGCCGAGACGCGCCTGAGCATGGGCCCCTGGCTGGTGGCGCCCAATGAAAACAACGACTTGCTGCGCCGCGGCGCGGCCCGGCTGGGCATCCCGGCGGCGGCCATTGCGCGCAACGTCAAGGGCTGCTGGAACCTGGGCTCCTGCGGCCTGGGCTGCCCGACCAATGCCAAGCAGTCGATGCTGGTGACCACCCTACCCAAGGCGCTGGACCTGGGTGCCACGATGCTGGTCGAAACCCGGGCCGAACAGTTTGAGCTGCTCAAGGGGCGCGTGCAGTCGGTGCGCTGCATCGCGGTCAAGCCCAACAGTGCCCCAGACGACTCTGGCGCCCCTGCGACCACCATCGTCGCCAAGCATTTTGTGCTGGCCGGGGGCGCGATCAACTCGGCCGCCTTGCTGCTGCGCTCCAAGGCGCCGGACCCGCACGCGCGCCTGGGGCGGCGCACCTTTTTGCACCCGGTGGTGATGTCGGCGGCCATCATGAACCAGAAGGTTGAGGCTTGGGCGGGCGCGCCGCAAACCATCTACACCGACCATTTTCTGGGCACCCAGCCGATTGACGGCCCGATCGGCTTCAAGCTGGAGGCGCCGCCGCTGCACCCGGTCATCTTTGCCTCCACCGTGTTCGGTTATGGCCAGGAGCAGGCGGCGATGCTGGCGCAGTTTCCGCACACCCATGTGCTGTTGGCGCTCTTACGGGACGGTTTCCATGCGGAAGCGGCCGGTGGCCAGGTCAGGCTGCGCGGTGACGGCTCCCCCGAGCTGGACTACCCGCTGACTGACTTTGTCATGGCCGGGGCGCGCCGGGCCCTGCTGGCCATGATGGAGATCCAGTTTGCCGCCGGCGCACGCCAGGTGTTGCCGATGCATGAAATGGCCCGGCCCTGCAATAGCTGGGCCGAGGGCCAGCAGGCGGTGGCGGCGCTGGCCATGCAGCCTTTGCTGACCAAGGTGGTGAGCGCCCATGTGATGGGCGGGTGCGGCCTGGCTGGCGCCGAGGCGCTGGGGGTGACGCGCCCCGACGGCGTGCATTGGCAGCTGAACAACCTGTCGATTCATGACGGCTCGATCTTCCCGACCAGCATCGGGGCCAACCCGCAGCTCTCGGTCTACGGCATCGTCAACCGGTTGACGCAAGGCTTGGTCAAGCGGCTCACCGGTCAGGACCTGACGCTGGCGTGAGGCGGACTGGGGCGCGGGGCGGCGACCCGCACACTGGACGCGCCGCGCCAGCACCGGCATCAGTTTGCTACTGTAATAATAGCTATATAATAAGAATCTACGTGGGCTGGAGGCTGATTTGGCTTGAAAAGTCTCTTGAAAGCTGCGGCCGCAAAATGCGCCTCACACCTGCATGTTCATGATGTCGGTATAGGCTTGCACCATGCGGTTTCGCACATGCAGCGTGGCCTGAAAGCCGATTTGCGCTTTCTGGATCGCCACCATGGTTTGTTCCAGGCTGACCTTGGGGTTCTCCATTTGCACTTCGGTCTGCAGGCGGGTGGCGTCGTTTTGCGCGGCGCTGACCGAGCTGAGGGCGCTTTTGAGCGCGCCCGAGAAGCCGCCGTCGGCACCCCCCGCGACCTGGTTGGCTGACAGGCGCGGTGCCAGCGTGGGGCGCACCGTCGTCGGCATGGTGGTGGGGGAGAGTCGGAGTTCCATGGGGCGGTCTTGCCTGATAAATTGGGAGTTGAGTGATGCTAGGGCGCACCCGGCAAAACATTAATTTGAAGTAGGGGGTAAAAACGCGGCTTATCGGACTCATGTTTTGGCAGCCGGGTCGAATAATCGTCCGCATTGGTGGTGCAAAATCGCGCCACACCGACCTGGAACCCATATGTCTGCCGCTTCCGCCATCCCTCTCAACCCCACGCTGTCGCAGCGTTTCTCCGGTCTGGACCAAGGTCAGCGGCTGCGCATGGGCTTGGGTCTTGCGGTGTTCATTGCCATTGGCATCATCGGCTTGATGATGGGGCGTCAGGCCGAATGGCGCGTGTTGTATGCCAATCTGGCTGACAAAGACGGCGGCGCCATCGTGGCCCAGCTGTCCACCATGAACATTCCGTACAAGTATGCCGACGGCGGCGGCGCGATTCTGGTGCCGGCCGACAAGGTCTATGACACGCGCTTGAAGCTGGCCTCGCAAGGCTTGCCCAAAGGGGCGGTCGCCGGCTTTGAGACCATGGATACCAACCGCTTCGGCATGACGCAGTTTCAGGAGCGTCTGGCGTACCAGCGCGGCCTGGAAGGCGAATTGACGCGCTCGATCCAGGCGCTGTCCTCGGTGCAGAGCGCACGGGTGCATCTGGCCTTGCCGAATCAAAACGGGTTCTTTCGCGAGCAGCAAAAGCCGTCGGCCTCGGTGCTGGTCAGTTTGAATGCCGGGCGCACGCTGGACCGGGCGCAGCTGGCGGGCATTGTGCATTTGGTGTCGTCCAGCGTGCCCGAGATGAACGCCACGGCGGTGAGCGTGCTCGACGATTCCGGCAAGCTGCTGTCAACGCCGCCCGACGGTGCGGACGGCGCCGGTGGCGGTGATGCGCAGCAGCTGCAGTATGTGCAGCAGTTGGAACAGCTCTACAGTCGCCGCATTCTGGACATTCTGGAGCCGGTGGTGGGGCGCGGCAATGCCCGCGCCCAGGTGACGGCCGAGCTTGATTTCTCACAGACTGAGTCAACGTCAGAGTCGCACAAACCCAATCAGACGCCCGATTCAACCGCGATCCGCAGTCAGCAGGTATCGGAAACCAGCGGCGCCAGCGGCCTCAGCGCGCCGCCGTCAGGCGTGCCGGGTGCCACCAGCAACCAGCCGCCGGGACCTTCTTCGGCGCCGATCAACGGCGCGCCCCAAGCCTTGACCGCCGCTGGTGCTGGTGCTGGCGCCGGCGCCGGCGTCGGGGGTCGACGTGAATCCATCATCAACTACGAGGTCGACAAGACGGTCAAGATCGTGCGCGGCGGCACCGGCATCGTCAAGCGCATCAGCGCCGCCGTGGTCGTCAACCACCAGTCGGTGACCGATGCCAAAGGCAAAACCACCACCACGCCTTTGAGCGCGCAGCAGATCGAGCAAATGACGGCTTTGGTGCGCGAGACGGTTGGCTTCAACAAAGAGCGTGGTGACTCGGTGAACTTGATGAATGCGCCGTTCACCATGGAAAAAGCAGTCGTCGTGGACTTGCCGTTCTGGAAACAGCCCGAGTTGCAGGATCTGGCGCGCAGCTTTGCCTGGCCGCTGGGCACGCTGTTGTTCGGCGCCTTGGTACTGCTGGGCGTGATCCGTCCGGCGCTCAAGACCCTGGCGCAGTCGCAACCCAGGATTTCGGGCTCATCCCACCAGTTGAATGCAATTGAGTCGGAGGCGCCTGAGCGGCCGCAACTGGCAGCCCCGGCCAGAGGCGGGGAGCTTGTCGGTCCCACCAGTGGTGAGCTGGCTTTGGATGATGCGCGCAAGTTGACGCGCGACAACCCGGCGGCGGTGGCCAATATCGTCAAGACCTGGATCAATGGCGAGGCGCCGGCCTGATTGGGCTCGCTCGGGATCACAAGATGAATCAAACAGACGGACTACAAGACGCGGCCATTCTGATGATGTCGCTGGGCGAGGCCGAGGCGTCGGAGGTGTTCAAGCATCTGTCGCCCAAGGAAGTACAGAAACTGGGCGAGGCGATTGCCAAAACCAAGGCCATCACGCGTGAACGGGTGGATGAAGTGGTGGACCGGTTTACCGGCGTGGCGGCTGCCCAGAGCCTGCTGGTGTCCAATTCGGGCGACTATGTTCGCTCGGTCTTGCGGCGCGCGCTGGGGGACGACAAGGCCGCCTTGTTGATTGACCGCATTCTGCAGGGTGGCGATGTCTCCGGCATCGAGAGCCTGAAATGGATGGATCCGTCGTCCGTGGCCGAGCTGTTGCGCAATGAGCACCCGCAAATCGTGGCGGCCATTCTGGTGCATCTGGACTTTGACCAGGCCGCCGATGTGCTGAAGTTTTTTGCCGAGCGCCAACGCAATGAAGTGATGCTGCGCGTGGCCACCATGGAGGGCATTCAGCCTTCCGCCTTGAAGGACCTGAACGAGGTGCTGTTCCAGGTGCTCGCCGGTGGCGACAAGGTGCGCAAATCGTCGCTGGGCGGCATCAAGACGGCCGCTGAAATGATCAATCTGATGGGCACGGCGATTGAAGGCACGGTGATTGAATCGATTCGCAACCATGACCCGGACTTGGCGCAGAAGATCATGGACAAGATGTTCGTCTTTGACGACGTCATGAAGCTCGACGACAAGGCGATCCAGATGGTGCTGAAAGAAGTGTCTTCCGATGTGCTGATCGTCGCACTGAAAGGCGCCCAGCCCGAGCTGAAAGAGAAATTTCTGGCCAATATGTCGTCGCGCGCGGCCGAGACGCTGCGTGAAGACCTGGAGTCGCGCGGCCCGATGCGCCTGTCCGAGGTGGAGTCCCAGCAGAAAGAAATCCTGAAGACGGTGCGCCGCCTGGCCGACGAAGGCACCATCGTGATCGGTGGCGGCGCAGATGATGCGATGGTCTAGACATGCGTAACTACTTGCGTTTTATCCCCGGCGAAGAAATTGATGCGGTTGAGCAGTGGAACTTTGCTGCCGTGGACACCGCGTCCCTGTTGCTGGCAGCGCAGGTCAAGGTGCGCGACGAAGCCGCCGACCAGTCCAAAAATGAGTCCTGCCGGCAAGAGGGCTATGCGGAGGGTTTTGCGCAGGGGCATGCGCTGGCGGCCGTGGAGGCGCAGCGCCAGATGGCCGACTTCATCGCCCACCAGGGCAGCGATGCGGCGCGCGAGTTCGCGCGACTTTTCACGACGGTGCAGGCGCAGTTGGCCGAGGCCGAGCAGGTGATGGCCCAGGGCACGCTGGAGCTGTCGTGCGAGTTGGCGCGTCAGGTGCTGCGCCGTGAGTTGTGGGTGGACCCGAAGGCTGTCCAGCCGGTAATTCGCGAGGCCTTGGGCTTGCTGGCGGCCGACACCAAGACTGCCGTGGTGCGGCTGAACCCGCTGGATATGGAGGCGCTCGAAGAGGTCATTCGCACCGAGTTTTCCTCTTTGTCTTTGACCCTGCTGGCGGATGCGAGCTTGACCCGAGGCGGTTGCCTGATCGAATCAGCCGGCACTGTCGTGGATGGCACCCTGGAAAAGCGGTGGCTGCGGGCGGTCGCCAATCTGGGGCTGAATTCCGCTTGGGAGGAGCCCGCTGGTGAACAGTGACACCTCAGTCAAGTGGCAGCTCTTTATGGACAATGCCCGCAAGCGCGTCAGCACCGGAAGCACGCTGGCGCTGCGCGGCACACTGACGCGGCTGACCGGTCTGGTGCTTGAAGCGACCGGCATTCGCGTGCCGGTAGGGTCTCAATGTTGGGTGACGATGAAGGCGCAAGCGCCGGTGCTGGCCGAGGTGGTCGGGTTTTCAAACGACCGCGCCTTTTTGATGCCGGCCGGCGACGTGCATGGCTTGTCCAGTGGCGCCAGTGTGGAGCCGGCGGCGGCGTATGTGGCGGTGCCGCGTTTGGGCGAGCGCCGCCAGACCGAGCGCACCGCGGGCTATGGCACGCTGCGCCTGCCCCTGGGCGACGGCTTGCTGGGGCGGGTGGTGGACGCCCAAGGCGCGCCGATGGATCGCCGTGGCCCGATTGAGGACGTCGCGGCGGTGCCGCTCGATCGCCAACCGATCAATGCGATGGACCGGGCCCCCGTGCGCGAGACCCTCGACACGGGCGTGCGCGCCATCAATGCGCTGCTGACGATTGGCCGGGGGCAACGCATTGGGCTGTTTGCCGGCTCCGGCGTGGGCAAGAGCGTTTTGCTGGGCATGATGGCCCGCTACACCAAAGCCGACGTGATTGTGGTGGGCTTGATCGGTGAGCGCGGGCGTGAGGTCAAGGAATTCATTGAAGACATTCTGGGTGAAGATGGTCGCGCCCGTTCGGTGGTGGTGGCGGCCCCAGGCGACGCGCCGCCGCTCTTACGCATGCAGGGGGCAGCCTACGCCACGGCCATCGCGGAGAGCTTTCGGGACAAGGGCAGGCACGTGCTGTTACTGATGGACTCGCTCACACGCTACGCCATGGCGCAACGTGAAATCGCGCTGGCAATCGGCGAGCCGCCCGCCACGAAGGGCTATCCGCCGTCCTGCTTTGCCAAGTTGCCACAACTGGTGGAGCGCAGTGGCAATGGCTTGCATGGGATCGGCTCGATTACCGCCTTTTACACCGTGTTGTCGGAGGGCGATGACCAGCAGGACCCGATTGCCGATGCGGCGCGAGCGATTCTGGACGGGCACATCGTGCTCTCGCGGGCGTTGGCGGAGTCGGGTCATTTCCCGGCCATCGACATCGAACAGTCGGCCTCGCGTGTCATGCACAACGTGGTACCACAAGCGCATTTTGAGATGGCGCGACGCTTTCGCGCAATTAACTCGCGCTATGAAAAGGGTCGCGATCTGGTGCAAATTGGCGCCTATGTCGGCGGCTCCGACCCGGCGCTGGACGAGGCGATCCAGTTGCACGATGACATGGCCCGGTTCTTACAGCAGGATATGTTTGAGGCCGCCACTTTGGATGCCAGCGTGCGCGCCATGGCGAAGGCGATCGATTACGAAGAGCTTGCGGCATGAGTGCGGTCAAAAGTTTTTTGCTGGCAATCGACCTGGCCACGCGCAAGCGTGATGAAGTGGCACAGGGTTTGATGCGGGTTCAAAGTGCCCACCTGTTTGCCCAGGACCAGATGAGCCAGTTGGAAATTTACGCAGCAGAGACAGCGTCCAGGTGGACCGCTGCCGCCCAAGTTGGCACCACGCCGGAGTTGCTGCGTCATCACTACCAGTTTCTGGATCGTCTGCAGCAGGCCATTGGGCTGCAGCAAGGCGTACTTGCGCACGAGAGCCGTAAAGTGGCGCAGGCCAAACAGCTGGTGCTGCAGGCGGAGTTTCGGTTGGCCAGTTTGAAGCAAGTGTTGAAAAAGAAGCAGGCCGGTTTGGCGCTCATTCAAACGCGGCGCGAACAGAAGCAAATGGATGAGTTTGCCGCCCTGCAGACGCGTCGCACATCAGCCGGTCATTTCAGTGGAGATCACGTATGAGCATTGAGTCAAGCAGCACGGCCAGCAGCCCCAAAACAATGGCGGCAGCAGAGAGCAATGGCGCCAAGGGCAAGGGCAACGTCAAACCCGGAGATGAGGCGCAAGGCCTCGTCGGGGCCGGCTTCCTGGCGCTGATGACGTCCATCGATTCGGGTGCCGATGTGAGCACGGAGGTGGCGGACCCGGATACGGACGTTACCCTTCAAGTATTGGCGCCTGAGACGCCTCAAGTGGCGACCGGCCCAACCCTGGACCCCGCAGAGTTGCCGCCCGCAAGTTGGCCTGGCGAATTGGCCCTGCTGTTGGCGCAAGCTGGTGCTGCGGGTGCTGCGAGTGCTGCGAGTGCTGCGGGTGCTGCGAGTGCTGCGGCAGTTGGTTCGAAGGCTGCTGGTGCCAATGAACCGGTGGTACCAACGGCGTTGCCAGCGAGTGGGCTGGCGTCATCGGCGGCCGCTCTGTTGCCCCTGTTGCCCGCCGACGCCGGTCAGGCCGTCGATGCGATGCTAGAGCAGGCGGCGCAGACCGTGCCTGCCCTATCCCTTAAGGGCAAGGGTGCTGGGATGCAGACGGCTGTTACCGCCGCTGTAGTGGACGCGCGCGCGCTCCAGCAAGCGGCGCGTGTGGACCTTGTGGCGAGCGAACCGGCCTTGTCGGGGGCACTGGTCAGCAGCGAAGTCGGCGACGCCTTGCTCAAGCCGGCGCAGCGCTCCGGCAACAAATTTTCGGTGGTGCCGGGCGGTGGTGGCCCTGAAGGTGCTTGGGGTCACCAGGCGTTGCTGGCGGGAAGTCGTGCCAATGCGTCCGCGGTGCCGGCCGGTGCATCGGCGTCGTCGTTTGAGTCGATGGTGGCGGACACTGTCAGCTATTGGGTGACACAAGGGGTCCAAAATGCTGAGTTGAAGTTGGATGGACCCGGCGGCGAACCCGTTGAAGTGAGAATATCGCTGAAGGGCGATCAGGCGCACATTGGTTTTCGCACGGACCAGCCGGAAATCCGTCAGATGCTCGAAGGGGCGCTTGCCCATTTGAAGGAAGCCTTGAAGAGTGAAGGATTGGTGCTGTCGGGCGTTTCGGTAGGCGCATCCGGTCAGAACGGGGCCGGGGCACAGGAGCAGCGCAGTCGTGCGGACATCCGCCAGCCAGGCCGGGCCAGTGTGTTGACGATGGATCAGGCAGCCGTGCCAAGTCAGCCGCGCCTCAATTTGGCGGTGGGGCGGGCGCTGGATCTCTTTGTATAAGACGCAAGTTAAGAAGCCGCTGAAAGCCATGCTTTCTAGCAACTGATTTAACGCTTGTGGCCGTGAATGTGCTCAATAATGCTCTCCAACTTAATTTGTTCAAGGAAATCCAGTGGCGACCAAACCTGACGCAGCCAAGCCCGACGACGCCAAGCTTGACGCGGACGAGCCAGTTAAGAAACCAGTCCGTCGCAAAAAAATGCTGATCATCATTGCCAGCTTGGTGTTGGTCCTGGTTTTGGCGGGCGGAACCGCGTTTTTCTTCATTAGCAAGCAGCGCGCTGCCGCTCTGGAGGGCGCAGATGGTGAGGCGGCGGCTGTTGCTGCTGCCCATGAGGCACCCAAAGGACCGCCGGTCTATTTGCCGATGGACAATATGGTGGTGAATCTGGCTGACCCAGGGGGCGAGAGGGTGGCGCAAGTGGGCATTACCCTGCAGGTGCTTGATGCGCATGCTTCGGATGCGGTCAAAGCCTATTTGCCGGTCATTCGCAGTGGGGTCCTGATGCTGATTGCTCAGCGCACGTCGGATGAGCTTTTAACGCAAGAGGGCAAGCAAAAGCTGGCCAATGATATTTTGCGTGAAACCTTGATCCCATTTGGCGGTGCTGCAGCAGGTGCGGCCGCAGGCGGCGCCAAGAAGAAAGCCGTCAAGGCGGCGGATCACGCCGAGCTGCCCGTGTTGGGCGTGTTGTTC
This sequence comes from Rhodoferax sp., assembly GCF_010365055.1. Classification (GTDB taxonomy): domain Bacteria; phylum Pseudomonadota; class Gammaproteobacteria; order Burkholderiales; family Burkholderiaceae_C; genus Rhodoferax. Next base: position 26,453 of record NZ_JAAFHA010000039.1, on the reverse strand, counting down.
TCCAGTTTCATTGTTCAGTAGCGGTGCAAACGGGGCCGGCTCATGAGTGAATCCTTTCTCTCCCAGGAAGAAGTCGATGCCCTGCTGGAGGGCGTCACTGGCGAAAGCCAGAAGCTCGTCGAGGAAGTTCACGAGAAGGGTGAGATTCGCTCTTACAACATCTCGAGTCAGGAGCGCATTGTTCGCGGGCGCATGCCGACGATGGAAATCGTCAATGAGCGATTCGCGCGCAACCTGCGGGTGGGGCTTTTCAACTTCATCCGGCGCAGCCCAGAAATTTCAGTGGGGCCGGTGACGGTGCAACGCTACAGCGCGTTTTTGCGTGAACTGGCCGTCCCTACCAACTTCAACATTGTGGCGATTCGGCCCTTGCGCGGCAGTGGCATGATTGTCTGTGAACCATCGCTCGTTTTTGGCGTCATTGATACGCTCTACGGGGGCATTGGCAAGTTTCAAGCCCGCATCGAAGGTCGCGATTTTTCCGCCACGGAGCAACGCGTCATCAATCGGCTGGTCAATGTGATCACGGATGAATATAAAAAAGCCTGGAAGGGTGTTTATCCGCTGGAGCTCGAATATCAGCGTTCTGAAATGCAGCCGCAGTTCGCGAACATTGCCACGCCCAGCGAGATCGTGATTTCGACCTCTTTCCAGCTGGAAATTGGTGAGATTGCGGGTTCCATTCATTTTTGTATGCCTTACGCGACGCTGGAGCCGATTCGCGACATACTGTACTCATCAACGCAGGGCGATTCCATCGAGGTGGACAAGCGCTGGGTGAATGTCTTGACGCAGGAAATTCAGGCGGCTGAAGTCACGTTGGTGGCTGAACTGGCCCGTGCCGACGCGACTGTTGAACAGCTATTGGCTATGAAGGCCGGGGATTTTATTGAACTCGATCGTCCGACACACATTGAAGTGACGGTAGAAGGGGTTCCGGTATTTGAGTGTCAATATGGCACCCACAACGCAAAATATGCAATTCGCATTGACAAAAGCTTGAGAGGTAATGACCTCAATTGGAAGGGATAACGTATGGCAATTGATGACAAACCCGCAGAAGATGACGGCATGGCCGATTGGGCCGAGGCTCTGCTGGAGCAAAAAAGTTCGGAACCGACCGCAGCACCAGGCGGTGTTCTTTCTGGTGACACGTCCCATTCATTTTCATCCACGGATGCGCCGATCAGCGATATCAATCGGGTACTCGATATTCCCGTTCAGCTGTCGGTCGAGCTGGGCCGAACCAAAGTACCTATCAAGCATATTTTGCAGTTAGGACAAGGCTCGGTCGTCGAGTTGGATGCCTTGGCTGGCGAGCCGATGGATGTGTTGGTGAATGGCTACTTGATTGCGCAGGGCGAGGTGGTCGTGGTGAATGACAAATTCGGCATTCGTTTGACCGACGTCGTGACACCGTCCGAGCGACTGCGTCGCGTCAGCAAGGGCGGCTAATGCAGCCGATGACCCAAGCGCTGTTGTCCGTAGGCCTGTTTGTGCTTTTGCTGGCACTGGTGCCGATCGGACTCAAGTGGCTGCAAGCTCGATCGGCAGCCGGGGGTGCGGGTGTGGTCGCCGGCTCGCGCGTCATTTCCGCGGTGGCGGTCGGTCCACATCAGCGCGTGGTGACGGTTGAAGTCGGGCCCGAGGGCGCCCGTGTCTGGCTGACACTGGGTGTGACGGCGCAGGCCATCACCTGCCTGCACAGTGCTGCGCTTGACCCCCATAAGCAGGCAGGCATGGCGCAAGTGGTCCAACTTCCGCCTGCGCCATTGTGATGCGGGAGTCTGTGGTGAGCGATCAACGCCTGTCTGGCGCGCATGGCACAGGATTGCGGCGCCAGTTGGCCGTGGTTCTGCTAGGACTCGTTAGCCCTGTGGCGGCGCTGGCCCAGAGCGGCGGGCAGTTGCCCTTGCTGATGGGGACGGGGCCCACGGGCATGAGCTTTTCAGTGCCGATCCAGACGCTGCTGTTCTTTACCGCCTTGTCATTTTTGCCGGCCGTCCTGCTCATGATGACGGGCTTTACGCGCATCGTGATCGTGCTGTCACTGATGCGCCAGGCCTTGGGCACCCAGTCGGCGCCGCCGAATCAGGTCATTGTCGGGCTGTCGCTTTTTCTTACGTTTCTGGTGATGGGGCCCACGCTGGACAAGGTCTACAACGACGCTTATCTGCCCTACACCAACAGCGGCATGCCGTTTGAGCAGGCGCTGGCCAAGGCAGAAGACCCATTGCGCCAGTTCATGAGTAAACAAACGCGCCAGTCGGATCTGGCCCTGTTTGCCAAGCTGGCTAAACTCGCGCCCGGCGCGACCGCCCAGACTGTGCCGATGCGGGTGCTGGTGCCGGCGTTTGTCACGAGCGAGCTCAAATCGGCATTCCAGATCGGCTTCATGATTTTCATCCCGTTTTTGGTGATCGACATTGTGGTCGCCAGTGTGCTGATGTCGCTGGGGATGATGATGCTGTCGCCCGTGCTGGTGGCCTTGCCGTTCAAGCTGATGCTGTTTGTGCTGGCCGATGGCTGGAATTTGCTGATTGGCTCGCTGGCCGCCAGTTTTGTCACCTGAGGGAGGCCCATGAACGCACAAATGGTTTTGACGATGGGCCAGGAGGCTTTGATCATGCTGCTGATGGTGTCGGCGCCGGTGCTGGGTGTGGTGCTGGTGGTGGGTTTGCTGGTCAGCCTGTTTCAGGCGGTGACCCAGATCAATGAGGCCACGCTGGCTTTTGTGCCCAAGCTGGTGGCGGCGATGGCGGTCTTTGCAATAGCCGGGCCATGGATGCTGAGTGTCCTGGTTGACTACATTCGCCGCACCTTCGAAGCGATCCCATCGGCCGTGATGTGAGTCGGGTGCCCCGTTCGTGATCACATTCACCGAAGCCCAGCTGGTGGCGTGGTTGTCACCCATGATCTGGCCATTTTTGCGGGTGCTGGCCGTTTTTACCGCTGCCCCGCTCTTTTCTTCGAAGGCTTTTCCGCTGCGCGCCAGGATCGGCTTGGCATTTTTCATTGCTTTTGCCGCGCAACCCAGTCTGCAAGGCCAGCCCATCATCAGTATTGCTGGGCCTGACGCCATGGGCGCGGTCGCGCAGCAGGTGGGTATCGGATTGGCGATTGGATTCACGGTGCGGCTGGTCTTCGCGGCGGTGGAACTGGCAGGCGAGGTGGTAGGCTTTCAGATGGGATTGGGCTTTGCCTCGTTTTTCAATCCAGCCCTGAATACCCAATCCAGCGCCGTGGCACGTTTTTTTGGACAAATGGCCACTTTTTTGTTCGTCGTGATGAACGGCCATTTGATGGTCTTGATGGCTGTGATCAAAAGTTTTGATAAATTTCCAGTCGATCAGAATTTTCTTGAAGCCATCGGGCAAATGAAGATTTATGATTTCGGGACGGACTTGTTCGCCAGCGGGTTGTGGATTGCCTTGCCGATGATCGGCATGCTGCTGTTTGCCAATCTGGCGCTTGGCATCGTCTCCAGGGTGGCGCCACAAATGAATATTTTTGCCATTGGTTTCCCCGTCACCTTGACCGTTGGCATGATCGGCATTGCCGCGACCTTGCCCATGCTGGATCAACCCCTTATGGCGCTGATGGATCGGGCGATTGACATCTTTGCCGGCAAATAGCCGCATGATTGGTTCCGCCTCTGACCGTGCCGCTTGGGGTGGGCGCGGTTTCAGACCAACTCGTTGCGAATGGCGTAGACCGTGAGCTCGGCGTTGTTGGTGAGTTTGAGTTTTTCCAGCACCCGGGCCCGGTAGACGCTGACGGTTTTGGGGCTGAGCATCAGTTCTTTGGCGATGTCCGCGAGGCGCTTGCCCGAGGCAATTTTCAGCAAGGTCTGCAGTTCGCGCTCTGACAATGCGGCATGCAGGGTTTGGTTGTCGGGCGTGCTCAGGCTTTCGACCAGCATGTGGGCGACTGCGGGTGTCACGTACTTTCGGCCCTGGGCCACGGTTCGCACTGCGTTGATCAGGTCGGCTGGGTCGCCAGCCTTGTTCAGGTAACCTTGCGCGCCAGCGCGCAGACACCGAATCGCATACTGGTCTTCCGGGTACATGGAGACGATCAACACCTTGATCGCTGAATTGGTTTCCTTCAGGCTGGACAAAACTTCCATGCCGCCTCGACCGGGCAGATTCAAGTCGAGGACCAGCACGTCACAGGCCGAGTGACGCATGGCCTCGCGAACTTCAGCATAGCTGGCGGCTTCGGCGGTGACTTGAATATCAACCGCCTCTGCCAGCGTGTCGCGGATGCCGCGACGCACCATCGCGTGGTCGTCACAAAGAATAACGTGAATCATCTGGAGCAGCTTCCTCGTGGGTCTCTGAATCGGATTGCGCCAAGGGAACGGACAAAATGATTGAAGTTCCGCGGCCAAGATGGGTGCTGACGTCGAGCCAACCGCCCACGGTTCTGGCGCGTTCGTGCAGGCCCCTGACCCCAAACGCCTGTGGCTTGTTGAGCTCGGCGGGCGAGATGCCTTTGCCGTTGTCCTTGATTTCAAGCGTCAATACATTTTCTGCATCTGACAGGTCGATCATGACCTGGCTGCACGCTGCGTGTTTGGCGATATTGGTCAAAGCTTCCTGGGCCGTGCGGTAGGCGACTAACCGGATGGCCTTGGACAAGGCGCCTGTTTCTGGTGCTGCATGCACCACAGTTTTGATGCCCGTACGTTTCGTAAAACTGCCGGCGAGCCACTGAACCGCGGCGACCAGACCCTGATCCAGTATGGCGGGGCGCAAGTTCATCATGATGCGTTGACTCGCCCCTATTGCCTGCTGCAGCATGTCGGTGGCCGCTGTGACGTGTTGCTGGGTGAGGGGGTCGGCTGTGTGACGGCCAATCCAGGAAAGATCAAAGCGTACGGCGGCCAGCGCGCCACCAATGTCATCATGAATTTCGCGGGCAATCGCAGCGCGCTCCTGCTCTATCGTCATTTGCAGGTGTTCGGCGAAATTTGCCAGTCGCTTCTCTGATCGGGCCAACTCGCTGTCGGCCAGTTCTTTGGCCCGTCGAATGCTGTGAACCTCGATTGCACGGCGGATGACCTGCGCCAGTCGGCTCAGATCATCTTTTGCCAGGTAATCGCTGATGCCGGTCTTGATGGCGGCAACGGCCGCCTGCTCACCGATGGCCCCAGACAGCAAGACAAAGGGCGGTTGTTCGGTCTGTTGCTGCAGGATCTGCCAGGCGTCCAGCGCCGTAAAGCCAGGCAGTCGATAGTCCGCCAGGATGACATCAAACTCAACATCTCTGACCAGGCGTTCAAATTCGTTCAGAGACTCTACCCGCTCAAGCTGACAGGGCTCGTGTGACCTGAGCAACGCCCGTTTGACGAGCTCATGGTCAAGCGCAGAGTCCTCCAGATGCAAGATTCGCAAGGGGCTCGGGAGGAGAGATTCATGCGACATGGTGAACGGTATCATTGTTTGAGATGCGCGGCGATCCTGACAGGCACGTATAAATTCATAAAAGGGTGTCTCTTCGTTGCCTATTTTGACCGAACTGGCCTTGAAATTGCCTTAATATTGGACTCGCCCGTTAATGCACGCCATGCGGAAAGTTGAGCCTGCCAAAAACCGTGACCTCAATCGAGGCTAACGCGATGCTTCGGTGAAGTGATTGGATACAAGAATGCAAGCAAATCAGACAAGCTATTCAGTGCCCGCCGTGCAGTTACCTGTCATGTTGGTGGCAGAGGTGCAGGATTCGTTGCTGGTGGTGGTGCATGATTTAAGCCGTCTTGACGGGCTGCTGGTGCATACGATGGAAAACCTGATGGAGCGGTTCACCTGTGCCAGCGCCAATCTTGCTGATCCCATGCTGACCGAGTCCGCGGCGCTCGATGCCGTTCGCAGCGCCCTGCGAGCGGCGGTGACCGAGTTGCAGTTTCAGGATATGGCGTCACAGTTGATCGTTCATACGTCCAAGATACTTCAAGGTTGTGCCTACCGCCTGGCGTCCGAGTCCATGGGGCTCGAAGATGGCGAGGCGGTGCCGTTTGTTGAGGATGTTCCGGAACGCCCCAACCCGGTCACCCAGGATGCCATGGACGCTGGTTCCATTGAGCTTTTTTGATCGTCTCCCCCCCCCATTTACCCCAAACTGAAATAGTCGGAGCCTTACATGTCTTTAATACTCGCTGTTGACGACTCGCCGTCCATGCGCAAGATGGTGTCGTTCACCTTAACCGGGGCCGGCTACCAAGTGGTGGAGGCGGTTGATGGTATTGATGCCTACGAAAAAGCGCAGGCCCAGTCGTTCGATCTGGTCCTGACAGACCAGAATATGCCCCGACTTGATGGACTCGGGTTGACCCGAAAGCTCAGGGATCATCCGCAGTTCAAAACCGTTCCGATCCTGATGTTGACCACGGAGTCAAGCGACCTGATGAAGCAGGCCGGGCGGGCTGCCGGGGCCACCGGTTGGTTGGTCAAACCGTTCGATCCGGCTCGACTGCTTGAGGTCATTAAAAAAGTGATCAAGTGACGCGTCCACGGACGTTCATAGATAGTTCGGTTGTCATAAGGAACACAGGAGATTCACATGGCGGAAGCGCACCAGGAAACAAATAGTCCGGCGGGGGATTTTGATCTCAGCCAGTTTTATCAGATATTTTTCGAAGAGGCCGCAGAAAATCTTGATTTGATGGAGCAGATGCTGCTCAGCCTGAATCTTGAAACGGCAGATGATGAGGAGTTGAACGGGATTTTTCGTTGCGCCCATTCCGTTAAAGGCGGCGCTGCTACCTTCGGTTTTTCGGACGTGGCCGAGTTGACGCATCAAATGGAATCGTTGCTGGATCGCTTGCGTCGCCATGAACTGCAGCCAAACGCTGCCATGGTTGACGTGCTGCTTGAATCAGCGGATGCCGGGCGCGAGTTGTTGGCGCGTCATCAAGCTGGGGGAGAAGGCGATGCACCCCCCACCGGCGATTTGGTGCGCCGCATCAAGGCCCTGGTTGTCGGAGAGACCGTGCCGGCAATACCGAGCGTTGCGCTCCAGCAGCCGCTGCCGACACCGGTGGTCATGCCTGTCATACCGGCGGTTCCCTCCATGGCGGTGCTGGCGCCGACCAGCCAGCCATCGACCGCAGCACGCTCGCTTGAAATTCGAATTGGCCCCCTGGACCACCCGGCCCAAGCCGATGCCATCAAGGAACTGTTTCGTGATATCGAGGGCTTGGGTGAGATCACGGTGGTGGCCTGCAACCAGGCTGACGTACGGGTCTTTGCCGTTGAAACCTCATCGACCGACGCCGATTTACTGGATTTGTTTGCCTTTCACGTTTCAAGGGAACAGGTGTCTATCAAGGAGCTGGAGGACGCCGCCGCTGTCGTACTTGAGACGGGCTACGGATTGTTCGATGGCGCAGCGGGTTTGCCCGAAACATCGCTCTATGATGATCCGCCGCCAGGAGCCCCCTTGGCCCCACTGCCAGGTTTTGGTTTCTTTGATGGTGCGCCTGGCGCCCCTGTTCCTGTCGCCGCCACCACGGGTGTGACGGCCGGGCCCAGCGGGTTGGCGACTCCGGCGCAAGCGGTGGCCAAAGCTGCAAGCCCAGCCGTTCAGCCAGAAGCCGCGACGATCAGGGTGGCCATCAGCAAAGTGGATCAGTTGATCAACCTGGTGGGCGAGCTGGTGATTACACAGGCCATGCTGGCGCAAAATAGTCGGGCACTTGACCCGGCGCTGTACCAGCAGCTGCTGACGGGCCTGACTGATCTGGATCGCAACACCCGCGATTTGCAGGAGTCGGTGATGTCGATCCGCATGATTCCGATGTCGATCGTGTTCAGCCGCTTCCCGCGGATGTTGCGTGATCTGGCGAACAAGCTGGGCAAAAAGGTTGATTTCGTCACGCAGGGTGAGGCCACAGAGCTGGACAAAGGCCTGGTCGAAAAGATCACCGATCCGTTGACGCACCTGGTGCGCAACAGTTGCGACCACGGCATTGAAATGCCCGCTGATCGTCTGCGCGCCGGCAAGTCTGAGACTGGCACGATCACGCTGTCAGCAGCCCATCAGGGCGGCTCCATTGTGATTGAGGTGCGCGATGACGGGCATGGCATGTCGCGTGAGAAGATTTTGACCAAAGCACGCGAGCGTGGCATGGATGTGTCGGATCAAATGACCGACGCTGAAGTCTGGATGCTGATATTTGCCCCCGGTTTTTCCACTGCCGATGTGGTCACCGATGTGTCGGGTCGTGGGGTTGGCATGGATGTGGTCAAGCGCAATATTGCGGCTTTAAATGGCACAGTCGAGATTGATTCGGCTGAGGGTTACGGCATGAAGGTGTCGATTCGGCTGCCGCTGACACTGGCCATCATGGACGGCATGTCGGTCGGCGTCGGTGACGAGGTTTACATCTTGCCGCTGTCCTCCGTGGTGGAGTCGTTCCAGGTCAAGTCGGATGCCGTGAGCACGGTCGGGCAGGGCGCACACCTGGTGAAAGTGCGCGATGAATACATGCCGGTGATTGAGCTCGAAAAGGTCTTTCAGGTGCCGCGCTTTGATTTTGACAAGTCGAGCGACATCATGGTGGTGGTTGAGGCGGATGGCAGTCGGGTGGCCTTGCTGGTCGACGAATTGCTGGGTCAGCAACAGGTGGTGGTGAAGAACCTGGAATCCAATTATCGCAAGGTGCCCAACATATCCGGCGCGACGATTCTGGGTGACGGCAAGGTGGCGCTCATTCTCGATACCGGTGCGCTGGTGCGTCGCTCGCGCCATTGAACGCGCAAACAGCAGGAGAACACAATGGGTGCAATGGAAAAATTGGGTGAAATGACAGCAGCGGGAGCGCGCGAGTATTTGACGTTCCGGCTGGACCAGGAAGAATATGGCATTGATATTCTGAAGGTGCAGGAAATCCGCGGCTATGAGCCGCCTACGCGCATTGCCAATGCGCCCAATTTCATCAAAGGGGTCGTTAATCTGCGCGGCACGATTGTGCCGATCGTCGATATGCGCTTGAAGTTCCATTGCTCCAAGGCTGAATACGACTCCTTCACGGTGGTCATTATTCTCAATCTGCACAGCCGCATCGTCGGAATTGTGGTGGACTCCGTCAGCGATGTGATGGAACTGCCCGCCGAGAGCCTGAAGGCGGCACCCGATGTGGACAGTGTGATTGACAGCGACGCCGTCTTGGGGCTCGGGTCGCTGGGCGACCGCATGTTGATACTGCTGGATATCGAAAAATTAATGTCTGGCGTCGACATGGAACTGGCACCTGATGTCGCGTGAAAAACGCTCACCTTGTGTTTTAGGGTGCTTCACCGCATGGTGCTAGTCAAAACAGCTTCTCGTCTGAACGCCACCGTGCCCATGCCAGTGGGGAGTGCTTCGGACACCGCGGGTGCCGACATGCAGGGGCGTGAATTCGCCTGGACGGATGCTGATTTTGATCGGGTGCAGGCCTTGATCTATCAACGCGCGGGCATCAGTCTGCATGACGGTAAGCATGCCATGGTGTACAGCCGTCTGTCACGGCGCCTGCGCGATACCGGCTACCAGAGCTTCAAAGAATACCTGGGCTGGCTGGAGACGAATGATGGCCCCGAATGGCAGGAGTTTGTCAATGCCCTGACGACAAACCTGACGTCTTTTTTCCGTGAGCAGCATCATTTTGAGATTTTCGACAGCCACTTGAAATCCAGGCCTGCAGGCGCGGCCTGGCGCGTTTGGTGCAATGCCGCCTCAACGGGTGAAGAACCCTATTCGATCATCATGACCGCCCTGGAGTCGCTGGGTCCCAAGGCGAATTTGATGCTGACGGCCAGCGACATTGACTCCAAAGTACTGGCTTCTGCCGCGCAAGGGGTTTATCGCCTGGAGGGTCTCAAGGGCCTCAGTGAGGAGCGAATCCAGCGCTTCTTTCTGCGCGGCAAGGGTGGCAACGCAGGCATGGCCCGCGTCAAGCCTGAGTTGCAGCGCATGATTGAATTTATCAGCGTCAACCTGATTCGTGATGACTGGCCGTTTCGCCAGCCGTTTGATGTGGTGTTCTGCCGAAATGTCATGATTTATTTTGATGCGCCAACGCAACGCAAGGTGTTAGAGCGCATTCATCGCGTTATGGCGCCCGGGGGCTTGCTGTTTGTGGGACACGCTGAGAATTTCAGCGAGTCGCGCGATTTGTTCGTTCTCAGAGGCAAGACCGTCTATGAACGTCGTTAACTATTCGTGCTCCGAGGGTGGCGTCCTCAACTGCGACCACGCCCAATGATTGCAAGGCACACATGAATATGTTTGGATCTGGCATGGCTCCTTCGTCGCTTCGCGCTTCAGGCGTGGCTGCTGCGTCCGCAGTCTCAGCGGGCGGTGCCATGTCGCGCGTTGATCAGCTCAAGGCGCAGGCCCGCAACCCTGGCGAAGCGACCTTTTTTTACCGTGATCATCATTTCCAATATGACGCGGTCAAGGTCCTGCCGGGTGAGTATTTTGTGTCCACCGAAGATTTGGTCGTCATGACCGTCTTGGGGTCATGCATTTCGGCCTGTATCTGGGACGGGAGAGTGCGCGCTGGGGGTATGAACCATTTCATGCTGCCTGATGGGGACAGCGTCGACGGTTTTGGTCGCTATGGTTCGTACGCCATGGAATTGCTGATCAACGAGTTGCTGAAAAAGGGCGCTCGGCGCGAGTCGATGCAGGCCAAGGTGTTCGGCGGCGCGGCCGTCATGGCGGGTTTTACCACCATGAACGTGGGCGAACGCAACACCAAATTTGTCTTTGACTACCTGGCCACGGAACGCATCCCGGTGGTGTCGCAGGATGTATTGGATATTCACCCACGCAAGGTCTGCTTCTTCCCGGTGACGGGCAAGGTGCTGGTCAAGCGGCTGGCCCATTCGCACCCCGAAACGCTGGCCGTGGAAGAACGCAAGGGCAATGCAGCCACCGTGGTCAAGGCAACGTCGGGTGGCTCGGTGGATCTGTTCTGAGGACATTGACTTGAAAAAAATTCGCGTCGTGGTGGTCGATGATTCGGCCTTGGTGCGCAGCCTGCTGGCTGAGATCATCAATCGGCAAAAGGACATGGAGTGTGTTGGAACGGCCAATGATCCGCTGGTGGCGCGGGAAATGATTCGCGAACTCAACCCGGACGTCATCACGCTCGACATCGAGATGCCGCGCATGGACGGCATTGATTTCCTGGGGCGGTTGATGCGCTTGCGGCCGATGCCGGTGGTGATGGTCTCGACCCTGACCGAGAGGGGCGCCGAAATCACGATGAAGGCGCTGGAGCTCGGTGCCGTTGATTTTGTGGCCAAGCCCAGAATTGGCGTGGCCAGTGGCTTGAGCGAGTTGTCGGACCAAATTGTGGAGAAGGTACGCATCGCCGCCAGCGCCCATGTGAGACGCGCGCCCGCTGCGCCTGCTGGTTCGACCACGTTGGCGGGCGGGACGGTGGCCGTTCACACCCCGGTCGCATCCATCGGCCGCGTCTCGACCGAGAAGTTGATCTGCATTGGCGCCTCCACTGGCGGCACCGAGGCGATCAAGGAAATACTGACACGTCTGCCCGCCGACTCGCCCGGCATCGTCATCACGCAGCACATGCCGCCGGGCTTTACCACCAGCTTTGCCGCGCGCCTGAACAGCTTGTGCCAGATTGCCGTGCAGGAGGCGGTCAACGGCGAGCGCATCTTGCCGGGCCACGCCTACATCGCACCCGGCGGCAAGCAATTTCGGGTCAGCCGCAGTGGTGCCAATTATGTGGCGGTGGTGGAAGATGGCGAGCTGGTCAATCGGCACAAACCGTCGGTTGAGGTGCTGTTCAAATCAGTCGCCAGCGTCGTGGGCCGCAATGCCTATGGGGTCATGCTGACCGGCATGGGCAACGATGGTGCCAAGGCGATGCGCGAAATGAAGGACGCCGGCAGCTATAACTTCGTGCAGGACGAGGCGTCCTGCATCGTCTTTGGGATGCCGCGTGAAGCGATTCTGCATGGTGCCGCCGACGAAGTGTTGCCACTGACGGCCATCGCGCCCGCGCTGCTCGCCAAATTGAGCGGCACCGCCGATCGTTACCGGGTGTGATCAAGGTGCCGGCGCCGTTTTGATCATGTCTGCCGCCTTCTCGGCAATCATGATCACCGGCGCGTTGGTGTTGCCGCTGACCACGCTGGGCATGATGGAGGCATCCACCACACGCAGGCCTTCCACGCCACGCACCCGCAACTGTGCATCCACCACATCCAGCGGTCCGTGACCCATGCGGCAGCTGCCCACGGGGTGATAGATGGTGTCAGCGTAGTCACGAATGAATTGTTCGATCTGGATGTCACTTTGGGCGTGGAGCGAGGCTTTGAGCTCCCTCCCACCCAAGGCCGCCAGAGCCGGTTGCGCCAGAATCCGGCGCGCCAATTTAAAGCCCGCCACCATGCGATCCATGTCATCGCGGTCGCCCAAGAAATTGGGGTCGATCAAGGGTGCGGCGAGCGGGTCTTTGCTGGCCAGTTTGACACTGCCACGGCTGCGTGGGCGCAGTAGGCACACGTGACACGAGAAGCCGTGGCCGAACACGACGCTGCGTCCGTGGTTGAGCAGCTTGCCGATCACAAAGTGCAGCTGGAGGTCGGGCGTTGCCTCAGTCGGCTGACTCTTGATGAACCCCCCCGCCTCGGCAAAATTGGTGGTGAGGATGCCGCTGCGGTGCTGGCGCCAATCAAAAATGCCATTGAGGATGCGCCCTATCCCAGTCGGGGAAATGCCTGGCAAATCCTTGGCGCGCGGTGCATTCACCACCTGCACCACGTCGACGTGGTCGTGCAAGTGCTGGCCGACGCCAGGCAGGTCGTGTTGCGTGGCGATCCCCATTTCAAGCAGGTGGGTATGCGGGCCAATGCCTGAAAGCATGAGGAGCTGGGGCGAATGCAGTGCACCGGCACACAGCAACACCTCGCGGTGGCATCTCAATTGCTTGACGTGGCCCTCGTGCTGAAACTCCACCCCGACGGCGCGTTTGCGCTCCAGCAAGATGCGCATGGTGTGGGCGCCGGTCAGCACCTGCAGGTTGGGGCGCGCGAGGTTGGGCGTCAGATAGGCCTTGGCAGCACTGAAGCGCTCGCCATTCTTGTGTGTGACTTGGTACATGCCAACGCCTTCCTGCACCGCGGCATTGAAGTCCGGGTTGTGTGGATACCCCGCCTGCTGGCCGGCCTGCACAAACGCCTGACTATAGCGGTTGGGACAGCGCAGGTCCATCACGTTCAGCGGACCCTCGCTGCCATGAAAGGCGTCGCCACCGCGCTCGTTGTGCTCGGCACGCCTGAAGTAGGGCAGTACCTCGTTATAACCCCAGCCCGCGTTGCCCTCGGCGGCCCAATGATCGTAGTCTTGGCCTTGGCCGCGGATGTAAATCATGGCGTTGATGGAGCTGGAACCCCCCAGCACCTTGCCCAGCGGCGAGTAGCCCTGGCGGCCGTTCAGGCCGGGCTGCGGCACCGTCGCAACTTTCCAATTGGCCTGGCCGGTTTGCGCCATGACCGCCAGCCCGGCTGGGCAGTGGATCAGCACGCTGCTGTCAACCGGCCCCGCCTCCAGCAGGGCCACGGTGATGTCGGGGTTTTCGCTGAGCCGCGCGGCCAGCACGCAGCCGGCCGAGCCGCCGCCAACGATGATGTAGTCAAACATGGGTGTACTCTCCGCGGCACTTGGTGATTCCAGGTGGGGTTGCCGGTGGCGTGCCTGTCGCATACCTTATCTCATCTGGGCCCTGCTAATTAGAATCGGCCCTCTGGCTGGACCAGCAGCTGTGCTTTGCACTGTAGGTGTTGTCGCCGCGCCCTGACGCCCAGGCATTTGCCGGTGCCTTCCGGCACACCGACATGACCGAAAACTCAGCCTTGCGAGCCGCCGCGCCAGACGCGACAATGGCAGCATGTCTGCACCCTCACCCTCACCTGTCGCACCGCATGCCTATGAATCACTCACGCCCGACGTGGTGATGGACGCGCTGGCAAGCGTCGGCTTGTATGGCGACGGCCGGCTGCTGGCCTTGAGCTCTTACGAAAACCGGGTGTATCAACTGCACCTGGAGGATGGCGCGGTGGTCGTCGCCAAGTTCTACCGGCCAAAGCGATGGAGCGAGGCGCAAATCCTGGAAGAACATGCGTTTTCCGCCGAACTGATGGACGCTGAAATTCCGGTGGTCGGGCCGCTGCTGCTGAACGGCCGCACGCTCAATCACTTTGGCGGCTTTGCCTTCAGCGTAGCCCCAAGCCGGGGTGGCCGACCGCCCGAGTTGGACGACCTGGAGGTCCTTGAATGGATTGGCCGCTTTCTGGCGCGCATTCATACCGTGGGTGCCGCCAAGCCCTTTGTCAGCCGCCCGGCGCTGGACCTGCAAAGCTTTGGCATCGACTCGCGCGAGTGGCTGCTGGGCCATGACCAGGTGCCGTTGGATGTGCAGTCACAGTGGGCCAAGGCCTCGCAAGTTGCTCTTGATGTGATAGCTACTCACGCATGTTTGACGGGGGCTAGAGGCCAAAATGATCCTTATTTTGAGCCCATCAAGCAACTCCGCCTGCACGGCGACTGCCACCCGGGCAATATCCTGTGGACGCCGCTTGACTCAGCCCCAGGCGCCGGGCCGGGACCGCACTTTGTCGATCTGGATGACGCCCGCAGCGGCCCGGCGGTGCAAGACCTGTGGATGCTGCTCAGTGGCGACCGCCAGCAGCGCACGCGCCAGCTGGGTGCCCTGGTGGACGGCTACGAACAATTCCGCGAATTTGACCGGCGCGAGCTGGCGCTGATTGAACCGCTGCGCACCTTGCGCCTGATTCACTACAGCGCCTGGTTGGCGCGGCGCTGGAGCGACCCGACCTTTCCCATCAACTTTCCGTGGTTTGGCTCTAGCGACTACTGGCAGGGTCAGGTGCAGATGCTCCAGGAGCAGCTGGAGGCGATGCAGGAAGCTCCTTTGGCAGTCTGACGCGGCTGGCCGGGAAGATGATCCTGAACACTGATCCTTTGCCCGGTGTGCTGTCAATGATCAACTCGCCGCCGTGGCGCTGCGCCACATGCTTGACGATGGCCAAGCCCAGTCCGGTGCCGCCGGTGTCGCGCGAGCGGCTGCGGTCGACCCGGTAAAAGCGCTCGGTCAGGCGCGGCAGGTGCTCCGGCGCAATGCCGGGGCCGGTGTCCGAGACCGAAAATTCAGCCCGATCGTCGGCCAGCAGCCTCGCTCGCACCTCAATCTTTCCACCGCTGGGCGTGTAGCGAACGGCGTTGCTCACCAGGTTGCCCAGCGCGCTGAGCAATTCACTGGGCGCGCCGATGATCTCGCCCGAAAGTAGACTCTCAAACTTCAGCTCGTGCATGGGTTCGCAACTCGGGTTCATGACGGCTGACAAGGCGCGGCCATCCTGCTCCAGTTGACTTATCAGGGTGGACACGGCGATGCCCTCGGTGTCGCTCGGCAGCGGGCTGCCCTCCAGCCGCGAGAGCACCAGCAGGTCATTGACCAGGCTTTGCATGCGCTCGGCTTGTTGCGCCATCAGGGCCAGATAGCGCTGGCGTTCCTCGTCGTTGAGGGGTAGGGTCTGCAGTGTTTCGACAAAGCCGGCCAGCACCGTCAGCGGTGTGCGGATTTCATGCGAGACATTGGCGACAAAGTCCCGCCGCATCGCTTCGGCCTGCTCGACGGCGGTGATGTCGCTGGAGAGCAGCAGCAGACGGCCCTCGCCATAGGGGTGCAGCTGGACCGACAATTTGACCGGCCGCGCTGGGGTGCTTTCGCGCCCCGGCATGGTCAGCACATGGCGGAAATCGCGCTTGGCAAAGTAGCTGGCAAAACCGGGGTCGCGCACCAGGTTGCCCAGGTGCTGCATCAGGTCGCGCTGCGCATCCAGACCAAAATGTGCGGCGGCCGTTTGATTGAGCCATTCAATCTGCCCGTTCGCATCGAGCAGCAGCACGCCATTGGGTGAGGCTTGCAATGCCGAGAGAAAATCCTGCAGCCGACGCTGGCTCTCCTGCGTCATCTGTTCGCGGGCGCGAATCAGGCGCCGCGCCCGGTCTGACACTTCCCCCCACAAGCCGGTACGCATGGCCACCTCGGAGGCATCCCCGACGCGCAACCAGTGCAGCAAACGCACGCCGCGCGACGTATCCATCAGAAACCAGGCGGCGCCGCTCAACACGACACCGGCCAGGGTGCCCACCAGTTCACTGGTGGCCGCACGCGTGAATGAGGTCGCATACCAACCGGCCAGGCCGCCCAGCAGTTGCCAGGCGATGAAGGAAAAAAAACGCCAGAACATGACGGTTGGGGCCGCTAGCGACGAACTGCGCGGAACTGGCGTCGACTCACACGCTGGCCCGCGCCGCCGCGGGCGGTGTTGATTGCGCGGTCAGCCGGTAGCCGGCGCCGCGCACGGTCTCGATCATTGGGCCGGCCTGGGGACCCAGCGCCTCACGCAGACGCTTGACATGCACGTCGACGGTACGCTCTTCAATGAAGACGTGGTCGCCCCAGACCTTGTCGAGCAGCTGTCCGCGGCTGTGGACGCGTTCGGCGTGACTCATCAGGTACGTCAACAACTTGAATTCAGTGGGCCCGAGCTTGAGCGGCTGCCCAGCAAAGGTGACGCGGTAGGTCGAGGCGTCCAGCGACAAGGCGCCCACGCTGACCGCACTGGCGACCTGCTCCGGGGCACGTCGGCGCAGCACGGCGCGCATGCGGGCCAGCAACTCCTTGGTGGAAAACGGCTTGGCAATGTAGTCATCGGCGCCAGCGTCCAGACCCGTCACCCGGTCCGACTCGTCGCCACGGGCGGTCAACATGATGATCGGCACCGCCTTGGTGCGCGGGTGGGCGCGCCAGCGTTTGGCCAGCGTCAGGCCGCTCTCGCCGGGCAGCATCCAGTCCAGCAGAATCACAGCGGGCAGCACGTCATCCAACTCGCGCTGGGCGCTGGTGCTGTCCATCGCCCAGGTGGGTCGGAACCCGTTGTGGCGCAAATTGACGGCAATCAGTTCGGCGATCGCCGGCTCATCTTCCACAATCAGCTGCTGTCTCATCGCACGACCGACTCAATCTCTTCCATCGAGGTGTGACGAATGTCAGCGCCCTTGACCACGTAGATGATGAACTCGGCAATGTTTTTGGCGTGGTCGCCAATGCGCTCCAGCGCCTTGGCCAGAAACAGCAAGTCCAGGCTGGGCGAAATCATGCGTGGGTCTTCCATCATGTAGGTGATGAGCTTGCGCACAAAGCCGTTGAACTCCTCATCGATCAGATCGTCTTCCTTCAGGATGGCCACCGCCGCAGTCGTGTCGAGGCGGGCAAAGGCATCGAGGGCCTTGCGCAGCAAGCCCGAGGCCATGTCGGCGGCCACCCGCAGTTCATTGGCCGGCAGCGAACGGGGCCCACCGCTTTGCAGGATGGAGCGCACCATGCGCGCAATCTTTTCCGCCTCATCGCCGACGCGCTCCAGGTTGGCGGTGGTTTTGGAGATCGCGATCAACAAGCGCAAATCGCGCGCGGTTGGCTGGCGCCGGGCAATGATGCTGGAGAGTTCGCGGTCAATCTCGATTTCCATCATGTTCACGCGCGGCTCGGTGGCAGAAACCTGGTTGGCCACTTCCACGCTGAACTGAGACAGTGCAAAGATGGCCTGATGGATCTGCGACTCCACCAAGCCGCCCATTTCCATGACGCGGGTCGAGACCGCGCTGAGTTCGCTGTCAAACTGGGTGGAGAGATGTTTTTCTGGCATGGTGGTTCCTTCTAATCAGTTGGGGACAGCGCTTGCGGACAGCCGACGATCAGTTGGGGACAGCGCTTGTTCACGTCGTGTCACTGCGGTCTGTCCCACAATATCTCAGGTCTAGCCAAACCTTCCCGTGATGTAATCTTCGGTTTCCTTGCGCGTGGGCTTGAAAAATATCTGTTCGGTCGCACCAAACTCCATCAGGTCGCCCAAGTACATGTAGGCGGTGTAATCGCTGCAGCGCGCTGCCTGCTGCATGTTGTGGGTCACGATCACGACGGTGTAGTCGCTCTTGAGCTCGGTGATCAGTTCCTCGATTTTTGCGGTCGAGATCGGATCCAGTGCGGAGCAGGGCTCGTCAAGCAGCAGCACCTCGGGCTTGATGGCGATGCCGCGCGCAATGCACAGCCGCTGCTGTTGTCCGCCCGACAGACTGGAGCCGCTCTGAGTCAACTTGTCTTTAACCTCACCCCACAAGGCGGCTTTGCGCAAGGCCCACTCAACGCGCTCTTCCATGTCGGTGGTATTGAGCGACTCAAACAGTTTCACGCCGAAGGCAATATTGTCGAAAATCGACATTGGAAACGGCGTTGGCTTCTGGAACACCATACCGATCTTGGCCCGCAACAGAGCCACGTCCTTTTTGCTGGTCAGTAGATTTTCTCCATCGAGCAAGATTTCACCTTCAGCACGCTGCTCCGGGTACAGCTCGAACATGCGATTGAAAACACGCAGCAAGGTCGATTTGCCGCAGCCGGACGGGCCGATAAAGGCCGTCACCTTGTGTTCCGGGATCTCCAGGCTGATGTTCTTGAGTGCGTGAAACTTGCCGTAAAAGAAATTGAGGTTCTTGACGGAGATCTTGGGTATCTCCGCGGTTGCGGTGGCAGCAGTCATGGTATTGGGTCGATTCTGGAATTTTTTAACACGGACGAGCTCAGTGCTTGCCGCGGGTCAACACCCGGGCCAAAATATTAAGCCCGAGCACCGCCATGGTGATGATGAAGACGCCGGCCCAGGCCAGTTTTTGCCAGTTCTCGTACGGGCTCATGGCGAACTTGAAGATGGTGACCGGCAAACTTGCCATCGGTCCACTCAGGCTCGATGTCCAGAACTGGTTGGAGAGGGCGGTAAACAGCAAGGGCGCGGTTTCACCGGCGATACGGGCAACCGCCAACAAGATGCCGGTCAACACCCCGGCCCTTGATGCGCGCAAGGTGATGCTGATAATGACTTTCCATTTGGGTGCGCCCAGCGCATAGGCGGCTTCGCGCAAACCCGATGGCACCAGTTGCAGCATGTTCTCGGTGGTGCGAATGACCACCGGAATCACGATCAGCGCCAACGCCATGATGCCGGCGTAGCCAGAGAATGACTTGAAGCGCGTCACCACCACGGCATAGACAAACAGGCCAATCACAATGCTGGGCGCCGACAACAGGATGTCGTTGACAAAGCGCGTGATGCTGGACAGCCAGCCACTGGGCTCGAACTCGGCCAGGTAAATGCCGGCCATGATGCCAATTGGGGTGCCGACAAATGTGGCGAGCAAGACCATCAGAAACGAGCCGTAAATGGCGTTGGCCAGGCCGCCGACGTCGTTGGGCGGTGGCGTCATCTGGGTCAGCGTGGCAAGGTTGAGTCCGCTCACACCGAGGCGAATGGTTTCAAACAAGATCCAGGCCAGCCAGAACAAGCCGAAGGCCATCGCCAGCAGAGACAGCGTCAGCGCCACCCGGTTAACCAATTTGCGCTGCGCATAACGGGCCAGCCGGGTCTGTTCCAGCGCCTGCGACTGCAGCAGCCGTTCACTGGTGCTCATGTCTTGGCCCCTTCGTTCTTTTTGAGCTGAGCCAGCAACAGTTTGGACAGGGTGAGCACCACAAAGGTGATGAAAAACAGCACCAGCCCGAGGTACATCAGCGAGGCCTGGTGCAGGCCCTCACCGGCTTCGGCAAACTCATTGGCCAGGGCCGAGGTGATGCTGTTGGCGGCCTGAAACAGGCTTAGCGAATCGAGTTGGTTGAAGTTGCCAATGACAAAGGTGACCGCCATGGTCTCGCCGATGGCCCGCCCCAGGCCCAGCATGATGCCGCCAATGACACCGGCTTTGGTATAGGGCAGCACCACGGTCGAGACCACTTCCCAGGTGGTGGCGCCCAGGCCATACGCGGACTCCTTGAGCAGGGTCGGCGTGATCTCAAACACATCGCGCATGACCGCGGCGATGAACGGAATGATCATGATGGCCAGAATGATGCCGGCCGACAGAATGCCGATGCCCACCGGGGGACCGGAAAAAAAAGCGCCCAGGTAGGGCACGTCAGAAAACGCGGCCTGCAGGGGCTGCTGCACATAGGTTGACAGCACCGGGCTGAACACCAGCAAGCCCCACATGCCATAGACAATGGACGGAATCGCCGCCAACAGTTCAATTGCGGTCCCAAGCGGGCGCTTGAGCCAGGCCGGCGCCATCTCAGTCAGGAACAGGGCGATGCCAAAACTCACCGGCACGGCGATCAGCAAGGCGATGAGCGAGGTCATCAAGGTGCCGTAAATCATCACCAGGCCACCAAACTCTTCTGTGACCGGGTCCCAGGTGGTGCTGGTGAGAAAGCCAAGACCATATTTTTCGATGGCGGGCCAGGCGCTGATCGTCAGCGACGCCAGAATGGCAATCAGCATGCCCAGCGTAAATAGGGCCGCACCCTTGGCCAGCCAGCCAAAGATGCGGTCCGCCATCGGGCCGGAGCGGGCCACTTTCAGCGGGGAAGGAGGTGTCATAGCACGTTCAGAGGACTTGGCAGACTGGTTTGGAAGAATCTGGTTCGCCGAAAGTGTAGTTGACACGCCCACCCCTTTTGAAATAACTGAATCGATTACTTCAAGGCCACTGGCTTACCGGCGGCGTCGGTCACTTGGCCCCAAGCCTTCTCAATCGTTGGGATCACGTTGCTGGGCATGGGCACGTAATCCAGATCAGCTGCAATCTTGCCGCCGTTCTTGAACGCCCAGGCGAAAAACTTGAACGTTTCGGTGGCATTGGCGGGCTTGTCCTGCTTGAGGTGCATCAGGATGAAGGTGGCCGTCGAAATGGGCCAGGCATTCTTCCCGGGCTGGTCGGTGATGAGCTGGTAGAACGACTTGTTCCAGTCGGCACCGGCAGCGGCAGCCTTGAAGCTTTCATCATCAGGCGCAACGAAGACACCGTCATGATTCTTCATCAGTGTGTAAGTCATCTTGTTCTGTTTGACGTACGAGTATTCGACATAGCCGATCGAGTTGGGCAAACGATTGACAAAGGCCGCCACCCCTTCATTGCCCTTGCCGCCTGCGCCCACAGGCCAGTTCACCGCCGTGCCTTCACCGACCTTGGCCTTCCACTCGGCATGAACGCGGCTCAAATAGTTGGTGAAATTGAAGGTCGTACCGGAACCATCGGCCCGGCGCACCGGGGCAATGGCAGCATCTGGCAGCGCCAGGGTGGGGTTCAGCGCCTTGATGGCGGCGTCATTCCACTTGGTGATCTTGCCGAGGTAAATATCACCCAGCACCTGACCGTCAAGCTTCATCTGACCGGGAGCAATGCCCTTGATGTTGATCACCGGCACGGTGCCGCCAATCACGGTGGGGAACTGAAACTGGCCTTTCTTGGCCAGCACTTCGTCGGTTAGCGGCATGTCGGACGCGCCAAAATCAACCGTCTTGGCGTCAATCTGCTTGATGCCGGCACCAGAGCCAACGGATTGGTAGTTCACCTTGACGCCGGTGGCCTTGTTGTAATCGGCCGCCCACTTGGCGTAGACGGGGGCCGGGAAACTGGCGCCGGCACCCGTGATTTCCTGGGCGCTGACCGAGCCGGCGTAAGACAGGGCAGTGATGCTGGCTGCACTGAGCAAAGCAATTTTGAAACTGGTTTTCATCGGGATACTTTCTATGTTGAGTGAAAGAGAATCTCTGGACACTCGCTGACTATATGAACATTATGTGACAAGAATGTGACAACTCGCAAACTCCGTGGCACTGCCTGGTCAGGTATAGATTGCCTTGGCACTGATTGGGTAATTGAAGCCGGTTTGCAGCGGTTGGCGCCAGTTGCTGTTGACGCACCGGGTCGGCAGCCAGACCTGGGTGGCACCGTGCGGCGTGGCGGTGTCAACCCGGGTGGTGACGTCAAAAGTGCGCCGCCGGCCCGGTTGCGCATGGATGGCGGATTGGGCCTGCACGCTCGGGCCCGTCAGCAGGGCGGCGACAGCGAGCCACAGGGCGATCCGTCGATGCTCAAGTCTATACGCTAAATCGAGCTCTAGACCTCATGTAGCGGGCATGAATAGCTACGTAATTAATAGCGATCTGGTCACAGCTTGGCCGACACCCAGCCCAGCACGCTGCTCAAGGCCGCGGCCAGCTTGGCGGGCTCGGTGCCACCGGCCATGGCCATGTCCGCCTTGCCGCCGCCTTTGCCGCCGACCTGCGCTGCCACGAAGTTGACCAGTTCCCCGGCCTTGACTTTGCCGGTGGTATCTGGCGTGACACCGACCGCGACCTGGACCTTGTCGCCCTCGACCACGCCGAGCACGATGACGGCGGTCTTGAGCTTGTCCTTGAGTTTGTCCATGGTGTCGCGCAGGGTCTTGATGTCGGCGCCCACGAGCTGGGCCGCCAGCACCTTGACACCGTTGACCTCGACCGCTTGCGTCATCAGTTCATCGCCCTGGGTCGACGCCAGTTTGCCCTTGAGTGCGGTCAGTTCCTTTTCAAGGGTGCGGACCTGGTCGAGCATGGCGCTCACGCGCGCGGGCACCTCATGGGGCGTGACCTTCAGCGAGCCGGCCACGCCGCCCAGCATGTTTTCCATGTTCTGCACATAGTTCAAAGCGTTCATGCCGGTGACGGCCTCAATGCGGCGCACGCCCGACGCCACGCCGCCCTCTGCCGTGATCGTGAACAGGCCAATGTCGCCGGTGCGGGCAACGTGGGTGCCGCCGCACAGCTCGCGGCTGCTGCCGATATCGAGCACGCGCACCGACTCGCCGTATTTTTCGCCAAACAGCATCATGGCGCCGCTCTCTTGCGCCGCGTCAATGTCCATCACGCGCGACTGGGTTGCCGCGTTGCTCAGGATCTCAAAGTTGACGCGGGCTTCCACCTCGCGGATCTGCTCGTCCGTGACCGGCGCGTTGTGCGCGAAGTCAAAGCGCGTGCGCTCGGGCGTCACCAGTGAGCCTTTTTGCTGCACATGAGCGCCCAGCACTTCGCGCAGCGCCTTGTGCATCAGGTGGGTCACGCTGTGGTTGCGCTGGGTGGCAGCGCGCAGGCTGGCGTTGACGTGCGCCGTGACTTCATCGCCGAGCTTGAGCGCGCCGCTTTTGAGCACGCCATGGTGGCCAAACACGCTGGCCTTGATTCTTTGCGTGTCAGCGACCTCAAACATCGCGCCGTCAGAAAAAATGTTGCCCTGATCGCCGGCCTGGCCACCGCTTTCGCCATAGAACGGTGTGGCGGCAAGCACCACCACGCCGGCTTGCCCCGCTTTGAGCTCATTGACCGGCATGCTGTCCATATAGAGTGCTACTATTTTTGTAACTTCCGTGAGGCGCTCATAGCCGACAAAATCATTGTTATCGCCGCTGTAGTCGAGCGCGCGGTCCATCTTGAATTTGCCCGCGGCACGGCCCTGCGCTTTCTGCTTTTCCATGGCGGCATGAAAGCCGGCCTCGTCCACTTCAATTTCCCATTCTCTGCAGACATCTGCAGTCAGGTCGAGTGGAAAGCCAAAGGTGTCATGAAGCTTGAATGCGGTTTCCCCAGGCAATTTCTCAATTTTCGCGTCCGATATGCGATTCCATTCCATCCCGTAAACGGTCGTTTCCAATATTTCCATGCCGTTTTGCAACGTCTCATAAAAGCGCTCCTCCTCGGCCTGCAACACCTGCGCAATGCGCTGCGACTGGGCGGCCAGACTCGGATAGGCCTCGCCCATCAATGCGACCAGGTCCGGCACCAGCTTGTAGAAAAACGGCGTCTTTTGCCCCAGCTTGTAGCCATGGCGAATCGCGCGGCGGATGATGCGGCGCTGCACGTAGCCGCGCCCTTCATTGCTTGGCAGCACGCCGTCGCTGACCAGAAAGGCGGTGGCGCGGATGTGGTCGGCGATCACGCGCAGGCTCTTGTTTCCCAGGTCGCTGCAGCCGGTCTCGCGCGCCGCGGCCTTGATCAGCGCGTCGAAAATATCGATCTCGTAATTGCTGTGCACATGCTGCAGGATGGCGGCCAGGCGCTCCAGCCCCATGCCGGTATCGACGCACGGCGCCGGCAGCGGCTTGACCGAGCCGTCTGGCTGCATGTCGTATTGCATGAACACGTGGTTCCAGATCTCGATGTAGCGGTCGCCGTCCTGCTCCGGGCTGCCGGGTGGGCCGCCGGGGATGTGGGGGCCGTGGTCGTAAAAGATTTCGCTGCATGGGCCGCAGGGGCCGGTGTCGGCCATCATCCAGAAATTGTCAGAGGCGTATTTGGCGCCCTTGTTGTCGCCGATGCGCACCACGCGCTCGGGCGGCAGGCCAATTTCTTGGGTCCAGATGTCATAAGCCTCGTCGTCGTCGATGTAGACCGTGGCCCACAGCTTGTCGGCGGGCAATTTATAGACCTGGGTCAGCAGTTCCCAGCCCCACTTGAGCGACTCTCGCTTGAAGTAGTCGCCAAAGCTCCAGTTGCCCAGCATCTCGAAAAACGTGTGGTGCCGGGCCGTGTAGCCCACGTTTTCCAGGTCGTTGTGCTTGCCCCCGGCACGCAGGCAGGCTTGCACCGACGCGGCGCGCACATAAGAGCGCTTGTCGCTGCCCAGGAACACATCCTTGAACTGCACCATGCCCGAGTTGGTGAACATCAGCGTCGGGTCGTTGCCGGGCACCAGCGGGCTCGACGGCACCACGGTGTGGCCTTTGGACGCAAAGAAGTCGAGGAAAATCTTGCGGATGTCGGCGACGGAGGCGGGGGCGACGGTTGAGTTCATGGCTTGAGAGACCTGGTTTTCAGTGTTGGGGAATGACAGCGGTGAACGACAAACTCACAGCACCTTGCGGTGCGCGCGTCAAAGGCTTTGATTTTAGGTGATCAAGTCGTTTGGCACTGAGCCGCCAGGAAGTCAAACAAGGCGGGCTCATCACAAAAGATCACATTGAAGCGCAGCCACGGGCTGGGTTGCAGATCCGGACTGAACAAATGCCCCGGCCCGAGAAAAATGTCCTGCTCGGCGGCCTTGTAGGCCAGCTCGGCGGAATCCGCAATCGCCGGGTGTTTGGCCCAGAGAAAAATCCCGGCTTTCGGTTCGCAAAAAATCTCGAAACCAAGCTTCAACAGACGCGATGCCGCGACCAGATGCGCTTTGACCAGGCGCTCCCGCACACTTTTCACATGCTTGCGCCAGCGCCCGTCCAGCAACGCACCATAAGCGAGGCGCTCGCTGAACTCCGACGAGGTCAAGCCCGAGATCATCTTGAGCTGCGTCAGGTCCTCCAGCAAATCCGGGCTGGCCGCCAGGTAGCCGACGCGGATATTGGGCGAAATGGTTTTGGAGAAGCTGCTGATGTAGATCACCCGGCTGAGTTGGTCCAGGCTGGCCAGCGAGGGCCGGGGTTCGGGGTCCAGATCGGCGTAAATGTCGTTCTCCACCACCAGGAAATCGTGCTTGTCGGCCAGCTGCATGACGCGGTGCAGGTGCGACAGCTGGGCGATGGAGCCGGTCGGGCTCTGCAGGCGTGGCTGCGTGAAAAACAGCTTGGGCCGGTGTTCAATCACCAGGCGCTCCAGTGCCAGCAAGTCGTAGCCGGTCGGGGTGCGCGGCACGCCGATCAGCTTGGCGCCTAAAAAGCGCAAGGAGAATAGCAGATTGGGGTAGCCCGGGTCATCGACCAAGACCGCATCACCGGGGCGCACCAGCCGCCGTGCCACCAGGTCCATCGCCTGACTCGAGCCCTGGGTCAGCAGAACCTGTTCCGAGTTGACGGCAATCTCCTGCTCCGCCAGCAGGTCGCGCACCAGCTGGCGCAGCGGCGGGTAGCCCTTGGGCTCGCCATAGCCACCAAGGTCCACGTCCTGCGTGGCCAGGCTGCGCAGGCTGCGGCGCATCCCCTCCTGAAACAGCCAGTCGCCGGGCAGCCAGCCGCAGCCGGGCTTTATGCGCAGCGCCCGGTTTTCGAAGATCCGGCGCAGGTACCACATCGAGTCAAAGCTGAAATTCGGGGCGTGCCCTGGCGGCGCCGCGCTTGACGCCGGGCGCTGCCTGACAAAGAACCCGGAATGCGGCCTTGAGGTGAAATAGCCTTGCGCCACCAGCCGGTCATAGGCGTCCACCACGGTAAATACGCTGACGTTGTGGGTATTGGCAAACTGCCGGATGGACGGCGCTTTGGCACCCGGCCGCAGCGAACCCTCGTCAATCGCCGCGCAAAAGCCGGCCACGATTTGCAGCACCAGTGGCGTCGAACTCTGCGGATTGAGCGTGAACATGGATGCGTATTAGGGTTTGTATGTACAGGCGAACGTGGCGACACAGTACATCATCAAAAGAGACTGAACTGTATATGGTACTGACGCTGCAATGCTTCTACATTCATGCCACTTGATCAACGACCAACCTTGCAGGAGTGATATGCAGCACCATACCGAACAGACCAACGCCGCCCTGATGGCCCGCCGGCG
>NZ_JAAFHA010000162.1 GCF_010365055.1 Rhodoferax sp. | reverse complement strand
CCGTCTTGCGCGTGGGCGCCAGCGCGCTGCTGCTGGGTGCGGGACTGGGCGCGGGCGCCAAGGCGGCCCAGGCGCAGGACCCCGCCACGGTGGAGCCGCCCGCGGAGGTGCGCAGCGCCTTGAGCGGCGCGCGCTCGGCCGGCTCGGCGCGCATGCGCTTTTTTGGTTTTGATGTCTACGACGCCCGGCTCTGGGTGTTGGACGATTTTCGCGCCAGCCGCTTCGCGCAGCACGAGCTCATGCTGGAGCTGGCCTATCTCCGGGATTTGAGGGGCCGCTCGATTGCCGAGCGCTCGCTGGAGGAAATGCGCCGCGGCGCCGCCATTGCGCCGGCGCAGGCGCAGCGCTGGCTGGCCGCCATGCAAGACGCCTTTCCCGATGTCAACGCGGGCGACCGCATCACCGGGCGGCACAGTCCGGGGGAAGGCGCGCGCTTCTGGTTCAACGGGCAACCTCGCGCCGCCATTGCCGATCCGGCGTTCAGCCGCCTGTTTTTTGGCATCTGGCTGGCGCCCTCCACCAGTGAGCCGCAACTGCGCAGCGCGTTGCTGGCGCGGGCGGCGCCATGACGGTTGACATGACGGCCGCCGTGGCGCGCCGCGTGGCAACGCCAGCGTTCAGCTGGCGGGACGGTTGGCGCTACGGCCTGATGGGATTCCCGCTGGCTTTTGTGGCCCTGCCGCTGTATGTCGTGCTGCCGAACCATTACGCCCGCGCCTTTGGCGTGCCGCTAGCCATGCTCGGCGCGCTGCTGCTGGGCGCGCGCCTGTTTGACGCGGTGATTGACCCGCTGCTCGGGCGCTGGAGCGACCGCCTGTTTGCCCGTTCCGTGAACGCAGTTCTGGGCTGGGGCGCGCTGGCTGCGGCGCTGCTGGGCCTGGGCTTTGCGGCCCTGTTCTTCCCGCCCGTGCGCGAACTGCCCGCGCTGCTGCTGTGGGCCGCGCTGTGCCTGCTCCTGACCTATGTGGCCTACAGCGCCCTGAGCATCCTGCACCAGTCGTGGGGCGCCATGCTGGGCGGCGACGAGCAGCAGCGCAGCCGCGTGGTGGCATGGCGCGAAGGGCTGGCGCTGCTAGGCGTCATCTTTGCATCGATTGCGCCCGCAGCCCTCGGCCTGCCTGCGACAGCCGCTCTGCTTTTCGTAGCGTTGATGGCCGGGTGGCTGGCGTTGCGCGGGGCACGACGGCCGCGCGTCGCACCCAGCCACCCGGCCTTGCCCACACACGCGCAAGCCGTGCCTGGTGCGCAGCCGGAGCGCTTGGGCCCGGGCGCCGCGCAAAAGGCCCCCTCCCTGTGGCTGCCTTTTGCGCGGCCCGAGTTTCGCGCGCTGCTGGCGGTGTTTGTGGTCAACGGCATCGCCAGCGCCGTGCCGGCCACGCTGCTGCTGTTTTTTGTGCAGGACCGGCTGCAAGCGCCGCCCAGCAGCGAAGCGCTGTTTCTGGGCAGCTATTTCCTGTGCGCCGCGCTCGCGCTGCCGCTGTGGCTGCGCGTGGTGCAGCACTTTGGCCTGGCGCGCAGCTGGGGCCTGGGCATGCTGCTGTCCATCGCCGTGTTTGTGTTTGCCGCCACGCTGGGCGCAGGCGACGTCCTGCCTTTTGTGCTGGTGTGCGCGCTGTCGGGCGTCGGCCTGGGTGCCGACCTGGCGCTGCCCGGCGCGCTGCTGGCCGGCACCATCCAGGCCAGCGGCGACCAGGGCCGCGCCGAGGGCGCTTATTTTGGCTGGTGGAACTTCGCCACCAAGCTCAACCTGGCGCTGGCCGCCGGGCTCGCGCTGCCGCTGCTGGGCGCGCTGGGCTACGTGCCCGGCACGCGCGACGCGGCTGCGCTGCAAACCCTGAGCTGGGCCTATTGCCTCTTGCCGTGCGCGCTCAAGCTGATCGCCGCCGGCCTCTTGTACCAACTCATCATCCGAAAGACCCCATGAAAAGACGCTTAGCTCTAGCCCTTGGCACCGCCGCTGTCGCCAGTTCCGCCCTGTTGTTGAGCGGCTGCGCCTCGCAACAGATCGAGTCCTATGCGACAGAAAGACCCATACTCGATCTGCAGCAGTACTTCAACGGCACGCTCGACGCTTACGGCGTCTTCACCGACCGCTCCGGCACCGTGGTCAAACGCTTTACCGTGGTCATGAAGTGCAGCTGGCAGGGCGACGCGGGCGTGCTCGACGAGGATTTCACTTACTCCGACGGCAGCACCCAGAAACGTATCTGGCGCCTGACCAAACTGGCCGACGGCCGCTTCACCGGCCGCGCCGATGACGTGGTCGGCGAGGCGCAGGGCGAGAGCCGGGGCAACGCTTTTCACTGGACCTACACCTTGAGCCTGCCGGTGGACAACAAAGTCTACGAGGTGCAGTTCGACGACTGGATGTACCTGATGAGCGACAAAGTGATGCTGAACAAGGCGACGATGCGCAAGTTCGGCGTGCGCCTGGGCGAGGTCACGCTGTCATTTGCCAAACGCTGAGTTTTCCAGCAAATGTCGAAAAATTTATAAGAAATTGGCCTCTAGCCCTCGTCGCCATTGCACAAGCAGCTATCAATATTAAAGTAACCAATTGCCGATGAGACTTTTCCCCACCCTGTTCCCGGCCCTGAACCGCCCGATGCAAGACTGGCACGGCAAGACCGTGTGGATCGTCGGCGCCTCCAGCGGCATCGGCGAGGCCACCGCGGCTGCGCTGCATGCTTTGGGCGCGCGCGTGATCGTGTCGGCGCGCCAGGCGCAGGCGCTTGACGCCTTTGTCCAGCGCCACCCCGGCAGCCAGGCGCTGACGCTGGACGCCACCGACCGACCTGCGGTGCAGGCAGCAGCAAAGCAACTGCTGGCGCAGGGCCCGCTGGACTGCGTGCTGTACTGCGCCGGTCACTACAGCGCCATGCGCGCCGATGCGCTGGACCTGCCTGACATGCTGCGCCACCTCGAGGTGAACTACGTCGGCGCCCTGCACGTGTTGGACGCCGTGCTGCCCGCCCTGCTGGCGCGCGGCGCCGGCCACATCAGCCTGGTCGCCAGCGTGGCCGGCTACCGCGGCCTGCCGCAGAGCCTGGCTTATGGCCCGACCAAGGCGGCGCTGATCAACCTGGCTGAAACGCTGTACCAGGACCTGCGCCCCCGGGGCATCGGCGTGTCGCTCATCAACCCCGGCTTTGTGCAAACGCCGCTCACCGCCGGCAATGAGTTCAGCATGCCGGCCTTGCTGACGCCCACGCAGGCCGCAAGCGCGATCGTGCAGGGCTGGGCGCGCGGCGCCTTCGAGATCCATTTCCCGAAGCGTTTCACGCTGTGGCTACAGGCGCTGCGCATCCTGCCCGACCGGGCCTTCTTCTTTCTGGTGAAAAGGGCGACCCAATGAGCACATCAACTGCGGCGAAGTCGCTGGCGAACGGGCCCGCAGACCTTGAGGCGACTGTGGCCCGCGTGGTGGTCTTTTTTGAGTCGCTCACGCCCGCCAGCGTCGCCGATCTGGGCGCTTTTTACGACGCGCAGGCGCGCTTCAAGGACCCGTTCAACGAGGTGCAGGGCGTGACTGCTATCCGGGCGATTTTTGAGCACATGTTTGTGGCGTTGCAGGCCCCGCGTTTTGTCGTGACCGGCCAGGTGCTGCAAGGCCGCCAGTGCTTCCTGACCTGGGAGTTCCGCTTTGCGTTCAAGGCGTTCAAACCCGACAGCGGCCAAGTCATCCGCGGCGCCTCGCAACTGGTGTTCTCAGCGCAGGGCCTGATCACGCTGCACCGCGATTATTGGGATGCTGCCGAGGAATTTTACGAAAAGTTACCATTTTTGGGCAGTCTGATGCGCTGGCTGAAAAAGCGGGCCAAAGCGTAGCATCCATCCGCCGGCCACCCCCCAAGCAGCTTGAATGAGCCTCGGCCGACGAGGCATCTTGTGTGTGGGGCAGCGCACAGACCGCCACCGCCAACAAGCCCATAGTTGTCATGTGCAGAGTAGGCTTACCGGTTTTTCGGCTAAATTGGGGCTTCTGCGCTGATCACCACGCTCAATCACATGAAATCGATCCCATCTGACCTCGCGAAGGCGAGCACCACGGCGCCCGGATGCGGGAAGTGAGCCCCGCATGAGCCAAGCCCCCCGCTTCAAGTTCCGGCTTTATGTGGCAGGCGACGCGCTGAACTCGGCACAGGCGCGTGCCAACCTGGCGGCGCTGTGCCGCGCCCACTTGGCCGGGCGACATGAGATCGAAGTCGTGGATGTGTTCAACGAACCCAAGCGGGCGCTGGCCGACGCCATCTTCATGACGCCCATGCTGGTCAAGCTGGCGCCGCTGCCGGTGCAAACCATTGTCGGCACGCTGAGCCAGACACAGGCCGTGTTGCAGGCGCTGGGCCTGGAAAGCGGCGCGGCATGAACCCGGAAAAAACAAGCCCTGGGGGCGCCACCCATAAGGAAGTCACCGCGCTCATCGAGACGCTGCACGCAACCGGGCAACGCCTGGAGGACCTGACGGCAGGCGAGGTGGACACGGTGACGGACCGGCGCGGTCGCACCGTCCTGCTGCGGCGCGCCCAGGACCACCAGCGTCACAACGAAGCCACCAAGCAGGCCGCCATTCTCAATGCCCTGCCCGCGCATATCGCCTTGCTCGATGCCCAGGGCCTCATCGTCTCGGTGAACGAGGCATGGCGGCTGTTTGCCGGCACCAACATGCCCCAAGAACCCGCCATTGGACCCGGCCTCAATTACCTTGAGATTTGCGAACACGCCCGGGGCGATGACGCGGCCCAGGCGCACCAGGCAGCCGCCGGCATTCGTGCGGTCTTGGCGGGCGCGGCCAAGAGTTTTTCGCTCGAATATCCCTGTCATTCGCCCACCGAAAAACGCTGGTTCCTGCTGGTCGTGACACCGCTGGCCGGTCAATCCCCGCACGGCGCCGTCGTCATGCACCTGAACGTCACCGAACGTAAACAGGCCGACCAGAAGTTCAAGGAACTGCT
>NZ_JAAFHA010000161.1 GCF_010365055.1 Rhodoferax sp. | reverse complement strand
TAGGCATGGTTGGGCGTGCGCTTGCAGATCCAGTATTTGCCCACCGCCGTGACCAGGCGCACCAGCAGGTCTTCCTGTTCATTGGCGCGGTTGTCCATGGCGCGCGCCATGCGCATCGTCAACGTGGTGGCGGCTTCGCTCTCCAGCGCCAGGTCGGCCAGCACGTTTTGCATCAAGGGCTGCTCGTTCAGGACCTGGCCGAACGCCGAGCGCATCGAACAGTGGTGCAGCGCCTGCGAGGCCGCCATGCGCATGCCCGCGCTGGAGCCAATCATGCAATCAAAGCGCGTCATGCTGACCATCTCGATGATGTTGCGCACGCCGCGCCCCTCCTCACCGACCATCCACGCCAGCGCCCCGCGCAGCTCGGTCTCACTCGACGCATTGGACGCATTGCCCATCTTTTTCTTGAGGCGCAGCACCTGCATCGGGTTTTTGCTGCCGTCCGGGCGCCAGCGCGGCAGCAAGAAGCACGACAGGCCGCCGGGCGCTTGCGCCAGCACCAGAAACGCGTCGCACATCGGGGCCGACACAAAATACTTATGGCCGACCAGTTCGTAAGCCTGGCCCGGTCCACCCGTGCCCAGCGGGTAGGCGCGCGTGCTGTTGGTGCGCACATCCGAGCCGCCCTGCTTCTCGGTCATCGCCATGCCGATGGTGACGCCCTGTTTCTGCTCCACCGGCACGTTGCGCGGGTCGTAGACGCGCGCCGTCACCTTCGGCTCCCAGACGCTGGCCAAGTCAGGCTGTAGCCGCAGCGCGGGCACGGCGGCGAAGGTCATGGTGATCGGACAGCCATGGCCCGCCTCCACCTGGCCATGCAAAAAACTCTTGGCGGCGCGTGCAACATGGGCGCCCGGCCCTGGGGACGTCCAAGGCGAGGCATGCAGCCCATGCTCAATCGACGTTTTCATGAGCTGGTGGTAGCTGGGGTGAAACTTCACCAGGTCGATGCGGTTGCCAAAGCGGTCATGCGTATCAAACTCGGGCTGGAACTTGTTGGCCAGGTTGCCCAGCTCCAGGTAGTCAGCCGAGCCGGTCATCTGGCCAAACGCGCTGAGCTCGCCGTCAGCCCACTGCCCGCCCTCGCGCTGCACCGCCTCGCGCAAGGCGGCGTCTTGGGTGTACATGTTGTAGTCACACAGCTCGGTGGACAGGTTGCTCACCTCGTGGGTGTCGGCCAGGTAGAGTGCGGTGGCTGCGGGCTCAGTTCGGGTGTTCATGGTATGTCTCCAGTTCAGCGGGTTGATAAGTCACAGGAAAAGGGGGTGGGGTCTCGGCCATGGAGGCGAAGAACCGGTTCCAGATGGCGCGCCCGGTATCGTCAAAATCGTGCACCGCCTGGATGAAGGCGTGGCGCTCGCGGCTGTCCACAAAGGGCTCGGGCAGCAGCGGATCAAACACCAGTTGATGAATGGCTTTGCCGCCCAGAAGGAACGATTCGCGCGCCGCTGCATCCAGCGGCAGTTGATCGGCACGGGCCAGCCACTCTTGCAGTTCGACGCGCAGTTGCCGGTAGTTTTGCGTCAGCGCCTGGCCATCCCACAACTGACGCACGATCGATTCGCGTGTCGAATCAAGGCCACTGGCTCGAAAGACCGCAGCGTTGCGGTCCAGCCCCAGCTTGTAGAGATGGTCGCGCACCTCGTCAAGGTCCGACTCAATGTTGTCGGGACGAATATACAGGCCGCGCTCCAACAGTCGCAAGCCCATCATCTGCAAGGCGCGCTCCCGCCGCTGGGGTGCAGCGCGGTCATGGCGACCCAAAGCGCCACAGTGCACGACGATGTAGCTGCCCTGCCACGTCCGCAGCCGGGACTCCAGCGTGCGCCAGCTGGCCACCTCACCGGCCAGGTCGGTGGCCGCCGGCCCGAGCCGGTAAGCGCCGCGCTCTGCTGTCTCGATCAGCCCCGCCGCCGACAGGCGCGCCAGCGTGACGCGCAGGCTGTTCTCGCTGATCTGGAACAGGGAACCCGCCAGGATCGCATCGCGCGCGATCAAAGGCTTGTCGCCCGCCGCCAGCATCAGGTCGAGAATAAGATTTTTCGGATTGACCTTCATGGGCCGGGTGGGTCGCCGCAAGGCTCAGCCCGTACATTACTACATTTGTAGAGAATTACAATTTTTCGTAATGTAGCAGCATTCAGACCCGGGACCAAGCCCGCGGCGCGCAACGCTCAGCGCGAGACGGCGGCGCGCGCGGCTACCAGTCGACCAGGCTCAAGCCGATGCTCAGCACGGTGCGCCGGCGGTTGTAGTCGACCAGCGAATCGCCATAACCGCTGAACAATTGGGTATGAAAGCGCAAGGCGTCCTGGCTGCCGGGCAAGCCACTGGTGCTCAGTTGCTTGAGCCATTCCAGCCGCAGCGAGCCGTTGGCATCAGAGCGCAGCGAGTGGCGCAGCGTGAGGCCGTAGGTGTTGGTCGCGTCGGGCGTCCAGAATGCGGCCACTTCAGCGCGCCCGATCTTGTCGATGATGTCGGGGTTGTCGTCGTTGGCCGAGCCTTCATTGACGCGCTTCCACAGCTTGGCGCCAACCCGGAACTGGTTGCCGTTTTCCATGCCGGCCATCAGCACGTTGCGGTTCCAGCTGCGCGACAGCGGCAGGGGCTGGCCGTTGGACTGGTGCACCAGGCTCAAGCCGGTGTAACGCCAGCGCCAGCCCAGCGGCAACTTGAAATCAGTCGGGTAGATGTAGGTGACCTCGGGTTCGTGGTCGGTGGTGCGAAACGGGCGCGACAGATCGCCGCTGAAAATTTGCCAGTTGGACTGCTGGCTGTAGCCAAACCAGATCGAGTCGCGTTTGAGCTCCTGATTCCCGGTCAGCAGGCCCTGCGCAACCTTGGTGCGCACCGAGAGCTGGATGCGGACCTCGTTTTTTTGATAGCCCAGCGCCGTGGTGGCGGTATGGTCGGGCACGGGCGAGTTGGGCTGGGTGTTGACGCTGTCGGAACTGATCCACGCCAGGCTGATCGGGTGAAAGCCGCGAATGCCAAAAGTGCCGCAGTCGCTGCCCGCCTCCAGCTCCCAAAAGCGCGACAGCTCGGAAAATTGCTTGCTCTTGCAGTCGTGCGCGGCCGGCGCCGTCATGGTGATCGTGACCGGGGCGGCTGCCGGTGCAGCGGGTACCGCTGCTGGGGTGGCCGCGGTTTGCGCCAGCGCCGAGGCGCCCGGCGACGGCGGGCGCATTGCTGCGTTGAGCTGCTGCTGCGCCCATTGATCAAAACAGGCCAAGCGCGCCGCGCTGTCCCCGGTCAGATCCGCGCACGCTTGCCAAGCCTTGGATTCTGCCGGGATATTTAGGGTATTTTGGCCTCTAGCCCCCGTCGTTACTGCGCAAGAAGCTATTAATACAGTAGTAAATAGTGGGTTCATGGTGGGCTTGCTTGGGTGATCAACGTGGGTCGCTATTCTAGGTTTCAAAGGGGACGCACTTTCTGGCCGGGCGCGCCAACGGTCTGGGCGGCTTGCGCCTCCTGCGCCTTTTGCGCAAACTCGGCCCGCAGCGCCCGCAGCTTGGCGCGCGGGTCTTCCTTGGTGGTGGCCTGGTCCAGCGCCATTTCGGCAATGAAGCGACTGGGCAGGGCGGCCACCATCTCGCGGCCTTTTTTGCGCTTGCGCGTCCAGCTCACCGCCAGGCTGCGCTGGGCGCGCGTGATGCCGACATACATCAGGCGGCGCTCTTCCTGCAGGTGCACGGCGGTGGCCTCAACCGCCGCCTCATGCTGCTGCTGCGACCCGCCGACCGAGGCGGCACCCGATTCGCCACTGTCTTTGAGCTTGAACGGCAGCATGCCCTCGGTCACGCCGACCAGCATCACATGCGGCCACTCCAGGCCCTTGGCGGCGTGCAGAGTCGACAGTGTCACCACGTTTTGATCGGTCTCGCGTTCGCTGATGGTGGACAGCAACGACACCGTTTGCGCCACCTCCAGCAGCGACTTCACCTCGTTGCTGGTGGAAACGCCGGCGGCATCTTCCAACTGGCCACCGCAGCGCGCGGACATCCAGTCGCAAAAATCAAGCACATTGGTCCAGCGCGCCGCCGCCAGTTTTTCGCTGTCTTCGCCGTCGTACAAATGCTTTTCATAGCCGATGTCCTTGAGCCACTCGAGCAAGAAGGACTTGGCCGACTCCGCCCCCAGTGTGCGCCGGGCGCGAAACTCCAGGTCGTTCACATAGCGGCCGAATTCATGCAGGCTGCCCACCGCCTTGGGGCTGAGCAGGCTGCCCAGGGACGACGAAAACAAGGCTTCGAACAGGCTGACCTTGTACTTGCTCGCAAACACGCCCAGTTGGGCCAAGGTCTGGTGGCCAATGCCGCGCTTGGGTGTGGTGACGGCGCGCAAGAAGGCCGGGTCGTCGTTGTTGTTGATCCACAGGCGAAACCAGCCGCACAGGTCCTTGATCTCGGCGCGGTCAAAAAAGCTCGTTCCGCCCGACACCTTGTACGGGATTTGCGCCTTGCGCAGCGCTTTCTCGAAGGTCTTGGCCTGGTGGTTGGCGCGGTACAGCACGGCAAAGTCGCGCAGCTCCTTGAACTGCGGGCCACCGTGCGGCAGGCCGCTGGCGCGCAGGCTCTGGATGCGCGCCACGGTGCGTTCGGCCTCGTGCTCCTCGCTGTCGGCGTCCACCACCCGCACCGGCTCGCCCTCGCCCAGATCGCTCCACAGGTTCTTGGGGAAGAGCTTGGGGTTCGGCCCGATCACGTTGTTGGCGGCGCGCAGGATGGCACTGGTGGAGCGGTAGTTCTGCTCCAGCTTGATGACCTTGAGCGTCGGAAACTCGACCGGCAGGCGCTTGAGGTTGTCCAGCGTGGCGCCGCGCCAGCCGTAAATCGACTGGTCGTCGTCGCCCACCGCCGTGAAGCGCGCTTGCGTTGGCGCATTGCCGCCCACCAGCAGCTTGAGCAATTCATACTGGGTGGCATTCGTGTCCTGGTATTCATCCACCAGAATA
>NZ_JAAFHA010000160.1:5136-9300 GCF_010365055.1 Rhodoferax sp. | reverse complement strand
CTGAACACGCAGATAACGCTTTTGTAGTGGAGCGATTGCATCGCACCCCTATATGGATCAATGACTTACGCGTTTAACTGTCGAAGTCGGGTGCCCAAGACCGGGTAGCTCCCAACCTGCGCCGGACCCGCTGCCGCATCATCCAAAAAACCAACCACCTCATACATGCCAGCCGCCAGTACCGCCTCGGCCACAGAGCGGCCGTGGCCACCCGCTCCAACAATCAAAAGACGCTGCATCAGTGCGACACCCCGTCCCGGCGCAGCACCTTGACAAAAGTCAGCCACAAGATGCGAATGTCAAACGCCAGCGACTGGCGCTGCAGGTACGCCACATCCAGCTTCACCTTGTCGGGGATCGGTAGCTCATCGCGCCCGTTTATTTGCGCCCAGCCGGTTAGCCCCGGCACCAGTTCATGCACGCCGGACTGAGTACGCAGCGCAATCAGGTCGTGCTGGTTAAACAGCGCGGGGCGCGGACCCACAAAGCTCATGTCGCCAACCAGAATGCTCCACAGTTGCGGCAACTCGTCCAGGCTGCTCTTGCGCAAAAAGCTGCCAATCGGCGTGAGATGCGCCCTGGGGTCGGCCAGCAAATGCGTGGCCACCGCAGGCGTGCCCACCCGCATGCTGCGGAACTTGGGCATCTTGAAAATCTTGTTGTGCCGCCCCACGCGGTCTGACCAATACAGGGCCGGCCCCGGCGAGGTCAGCCGCACTGCCAGCGTCACCATCAAAACCGGAATGGCCAAAATCACAGCCGCCGCCAGGGCCAGCAAAAGATCAAAAAATCGCTTCACATGCATTTTCTTTATTCGTCATTGGGCATGACCGTCAACCTTCAATCGCTCTGTATTTAATAGCTGCTTGCGAGGGAAGGACGGGAGCTAGAGGCCTATTTGATGTAATTATTTGGACTCTGACGGCCCGTTCGCCCAATTCTCCAAGCGCAATCCCGGCACCCGCTCGAATTCGCGGGTGTTGTTGGTCACCAGGATGGCGTTGCATGCCAACGCGTGGGCGGCGATCATGGTGTCAAGTGCGCCTATCGGCTGGCCGCGTCGCTCCAGCGCGGCTCGCAAGTCACCGTAGTGCCAAATGGCAGAGGCATCGAAAGGGAGCACCTCCACTGCGGTCAAGAACATCTCCAGCGCCGTGCGATTTCGTGCAGAACCACTTTTGGCCACACCAAAGGTCAACTCTGCCGCCGTCACGCTGGAAACACCGATACTGCCCAAACGTTCCAGTCGGAAGCGGGCGAGCACCGCTGGCGGCCGGACATTGATCACATAGATACAAATATTGGTGTCCAGCATGTAGCTGATCAAGGCGTAATCTCCTGGCGAACCTGCGCTGCGGGTTGGTCGCGACTGATCTGAAAACCGGGCTCGAAAGCGTCCAGTGCCGCGTCGAGCATTGCCCAGGGCTCGTTGACGGGAAGCAGCAAGACACCATTGCCGAAATGCCGCACAACGACCTCGACGCCCGCAAAACGGTACTCCTTGGGCAAACGAACCGCTTGGCTTCGCCCCGACTGAAAAAGACGTGCAGTATCCATACGCACTCTCCATAAATTTGGTGATCATCAATGATAACCACCAAAACCCGCGACAGCAAACTTTATTTCACCTGCAGCATCAATGTCATCGCATCGACCGGCGATGCCTGAAAACCATAGTGTTCGTAAAACTGCTTGGCCTGGTCATGGAGCGCGTGCACCAGCAAGGCACGAACCCCCGTGTTGTGAGACACAACAACGGCCCGGTTGAAAGCGTCCTGCAACAGCCCTGCCCCGAGCTTCAGGCCCTGGGCTCGCAGGTCTACCGCCAGCCGGGCCAACACCATCACTGGCACGGGGTCCGGCATGTTGCGCCGAACGGCACTGGTGGCCTGTTGGTGGGCTACCGCCCCTGCAGCCATGGCGTAGTAACCG
Source organism: Rhodoferax sp. (assembly GCF_010365055.1). Classification (GTDB taxonomy): domain Bacteria; phylum Pseudomonadota; class Gammaproteobacteria; order Burkholderiales; family Burkholderiaceae_C; genus Rhodoferax. The sequence continues at coordinate 7,368 of NZ_JAAFHA010000160.1, read as the reverse complement.
CAAACTCGTCTGTTCTGATCGGGCACCACAAACGTGCGGCTGGCGCCGCTCAACTGGTTGGCCAAAGCCCGGCGCTTGAGCCATTCATCCAGAACCAGCTCGCCAGAATCAAAATCATCCAGCTGGTGCGCGGCAGACAGAGGCTCTGGTGCCTGGAGTTGCAAACTCATACTCCGCTGGCGGAGGTCAGCCAGGGCGCCTTGACGGCCATCAGTCGATCGAGTCCGGGGTTGCTGGCTGCAGCGCCGTCCAGCAGCTCATTGAATTGGCGGAACTTGTCTGCGTCGAGACTGAAAAACACCTGATCCAGCACCACCGACTGCGCCCGGTCGCAGGCCGCTTCCAGCATAAAGTCGGAACGGTTCTTTCCCAGCAATTGCGCAGCGTGGTCGATCAGATCACGCTGTTGGGGCAAAGCCCGCAGGTTAATGGCAGCATCACGCATGGCAGATCCTATTTTGCATACACAGTAGATATACGAATCGTAATCCATCGTGTAGCTATTGTCAATACGACTGGATTCTCACTCTCTGCTAGCGCGCAAATCGTCGTCGTTACGGATGGGTTTAATGTGCATTGATGCTCTCCACGTCGATACTGCAAACTACGTTTTGGATTGGAATCTGACCCCAATTAACTCATTCGCAGCGCTGCTTCAAGGTCGACCAGGGAAATCATCAGCAGATTTGGATTAAGTGGTGAAGGCTCAAAGCCGACTTTTTCATAGAAGGTCTTTGCGTCGTCAGACAGGGCTTGAACTGTCATTCCCCGAATACCGATAGCGTCCGCCGCCTGGATGACGCGCATGCCAGCATCCCGAACAAGCGATCGTCCGAAGCCCTTGCCCTGTAAAGTGCGGTCAACAGCCAAACGCCCCAACACGACGACAGGAATCGGATCCGGCATATTGCGGCGGAATCGGCCTGTAGCATCACCGCTCATTACAGCGCCAGAAGCCAGTGCGTAGTAAGCAACCACCCGAGCTCCATCACAGACCACGTAAGTACGCGAGGCACCTTGAATCTGGTTATTCAGGCCGCGGCGTTTGAGCCACTGATCCAGGCTGTCGGTCCCACACGAAAAACCATCCGTCAGATGATGCTCTGTCAGGGGCATCGGTGCTGTCAATTTCACTTGCGATCCCAGGCTGCGGGAGTCAGCATGGTTTTGCGTAAACTGTCATTGGGATTGGGCGGCATATCCAACCTGGATAGAAACTGATCGTAAGCCTCTGGACTGACGGTCATGATCACCTGATCCAGCAGCACGTCTTCAGCAGCAAGGCGAGCTGACTCCAGGATGAAGTCAGTGCGATTTTTGCCACGGAACTTTGCTGCACGATCGATCAAACTGCGCACCTCTGGTTTGATGCGCATGTTGAGAGTTTCACGTTTAGCGTCGGCGCTTGCGTGCATGAGGATTCCCCTTCAAAAGCAATGACTGTATCAGATCGTAATGACATTGTCATTTTACGGCTGAGCACATCCAAGGACTCCACAACATGCGTTCTTGCCCTCAGTGCGCCACCCCATCCCGCCGCAGTACCTTGACAAAAGTCAGCCACAAGATGCGAATATCAAACGCCAGCGACTGGCGCTGCAGGTAGGCTGCATCGAGCTTCACCTTGTCTGGGATCGGCAACTCATCGCGCCCATTCACCTGCGCCCAACCGGTCAGCCCGGGCACCAGTTCATGCACGCCGGACTGGGTGCGCAGCGCAATCAGGTCGTGCTGGTTAAACAGGGCAGGGCGCGGCCCCACAAAACTCATGTCACCGGCCAGAATGCTCCACAGTTGCGGCAACTCGTCCAGACTGCTCTTGCGCAAAAAGCTGCCAATGGGGGTGAGATGCGCCTTGGGGTCGGCCAGCAAATGGGTGGCCACCGCAGGCGTGCCCACCCGCATGCTGCGGAACTTGGGCAGTTTGAATAGCTTATTGTGCCGCCCCACGCGGTCTGACCAATAAAGGGCCGGCCCCGGAGAAGTCAGCCGCACCGCCACCGCCACCAGCAACACCGGGATTGCCAAAACCACAGCTGCCGTCAAGGCCAGCAATAGATCAAACACTCGCTTCAAACTCATACCGCTTCCTTGCTTCCATTCCCGCGAAGGCGGGACTCCAGAGGTCATTACCCCCATTACGACCTTTACGCCATCGGCAACGCGCTGGTGGACACCGAATATGAAGTCTCTGACGTCCTGCTTGAAGCCATGGGCGTTGACAAACGCCAA
>NZ_JAAFHA010000160.1:0-5087 GCF_010365055.1 Rhodoferax sp. | reverse complement strand
CTGGTGTCCATCAAGGCTGAGTTTGTGAAGAGTATCGAGTCTGTTCTCGTCGGGCAGGACTGAAGTCACGCCGCGGGCGGTGGCGCGGCGCGCACCGCCACTGCGCGCCTAGCTTGATTTGTCGAAATGATCGACACAATGGGCCTTGCCGAACTTTGTATATGAAGGTAATATACAAACATGATTGACCTGCGCAAAATTACCGGGTTCGACTGGGATGATGGCAATGGCCGCAAGAACGAGAAGCACGGGGTGTCCATGGCTGAAGCCGAGCAGGTCTTCTTCAATGCCCCGTTGCTGCTTTTGGAAGACTCGGTACACAGTGAAAAGGAGCCACGGCTTCATGCATTGGGTAAAACCGACGATGAACGTGTGCTGCACATCACGTTCACGTTGCGCCAGTCGGGTCTGTTGATCCGCGTCATCTCAGCCAGAGACTGCACCGAAAGGAGCGCACCATTTATGAACAAGCAGACTAAAGCCATCCCGAAGTTCGCCAACGAGGCGCAAGAGCGTGCGTACTGGGAAACACACGACTCCACCGATCACCTTGATTGGTCAAAAGCCAAGAAGGTCACCTTGCCGAACTTGAAGCCCACCACCAAGACGATCTCGCTACGGCTGCCGCAGCATTTGCTGGACGCCATCAAAATCGCAGCCAATTCGCGTGATGTGCCCTACCAGTCACTCATTAAAGTTTGGTTGCAGGAAAAACTACACAGTCACTGACCGTCCCGTATTGCCTGTCAATTTGACATGCAGCCATTCACACCCAAGTGACCATCGTCATGCACCTGGGCATCGTGGTCCACCACGGCACCGCAGTTGACGATGACACCACAGCCCACCCGCTCCAACGATCAAAAAAATAGCTGTATGTGCAAGTACCACGCGGGCTACAGCCGAATTAACCATAATTAATTAGAATCTGACCCCAATTAACCTCGAACGCGCCAGCAGGAAACAGGTTTCGGCGACGACTGCTTCACAAGTCAGAAAAGGCCCTGTATGTTGCGCAAACTGAGTTTTTGCCCACTCATGGTGTGCATCATCCCGGCAATGCAGGGCCACCCAAGGGCCGGTACCCGCCCGATGGTGGCTGGCCGCGTCGACCATTGCCCAGGACTCATTGACGGGAAGCAGCAAGACACCATTGCCGAAATGCCGCACCACCATCATGAACCCAGTTAAGTCCCTAGCACAGCACCCTACGCAACGCCCGAAGTCGTTGCCATACAACGGCTTTTGGCATGCTCATCGCCATGGTTTGCATGCATCGCTCCAGCCAACCATGACGGTTTTTCAGCCGTTGAAGTGCTTTTTCAATATCCTGCCGGATGGCCTGACCATAAGCAGTTTCAGCCTTTGCCACGGCTTGCCGTAGCAACACCAGCGAGGGATTCATCATGGCCAGGTCAATGATGTCACGACTGAAAACACCATCGTCGCCCCAGCGATCTGAATTCGCCAACAGCTTGCTCGTAGCCATGTCCAGCGGCGTCAGCGTCGGGACGCCACACACAGCATCGGTGGCTCCGGGGTCTGAAAAATCAATGCGACCTTCAAGAACAACTTCAAATTTAACCATCTGATCGGCCACCCGCAGCATCGTCCGGATGCCGTATTGATCAGCCCGCACCTCGCGGGCCTGCGTTAATGGGTCAGCGCCCTCACGGACGATAGCCGCGATGCCATCTGCACCAGTGAGCAGTTGGCGAAGATTGCGATAACTGGTCACATCTGACACCAAAAAATCAACATCGACCGACTCACGAAACTCCCCATATCGAAGCGCGATGGCGGTGCCGCCCCCAAACCAGCAATGGTTCTCCCTCAACAGTTGCCCGTTGAGGGCAGCAAGAACCTGCGCAATCCGTTGGTGGTGCGGCCTCTCAAACATTGCCACCACGACCATCAAAGCCTAACCGCAGCGCATCAACCAGTTGTCGCTCTCGCGGCTCCAGTGCTTGGGCATCTATATGCCGCCAATTGCGCTCGTAGATGCTCAGCGCTTCCGCCGGAGTCAACTCATCGGTGCCGTGCACTTGCCAGGCGAGCTGCTTGAGTTGCGGATAGTTAGTCAACCGGATGCGCGCAGGGATCCAACCCACCCGGTTGACATCGGGTACGTCGGTGACCAAATTAACGGGCTTGATGATGCCAAAGTCCAAGCCCAAAGCCGCCATGGCGTTCAGATACGCGCCGACGGTAACCGCGGGTTCGCCCTTCTCGATTCGGTGCAACGTCACGCGCGACATGCCTGCAGCCTCTGCTGCTGCGGTCGCGCTGATGCGAAGCACCTTCCGATGTGCGCGAATCTGCTCGCCCAGTGCGATGAGCTTGTCGGAGGCGATGGTTGCGATGGCAGGATTGCGTGCTGGCATAGTGTTTCTCATTCTATCCATAATATATAAAATGCAAAGAATGAGATATATAAACGTGCATGGATTTTACATAGTCTCGGCCATCAGCCACTCGGCGTTTGCCCCCTTAGTGCGACCCCCCCATCCGCTCCAACAATCAAAAGGCGGCGCAATTGTGGCCCCTCAGTGTGACACCCCGTCCCGGCGCAGCACCTTGACAAAGGTCAGCCACAAAATGCGAATATCAAACGCCAGCGACTGGCGCTGCAGGTACGCTGCATCGAGCTTCACCTTGTCGGGGATCGGCAGCTCATCGCGGCCATTCACCTGCGCCCAGCCGGTCAGCCCGGGCACCAGCTCATGCACGCCGGACTGGGTGCGCAGCGCAATCAGGTCGTGCTGGTTGAACAGCGCCGGGCGCGGCCCCACAAAGCTCATGTTGCCAGCCAGAATGCTCAACAGCTGCGGCAGCTCGTCCAATATGAATCGACAAAAGCTCTTAATTAAATAGCTGTATGTGCAAGTACCACGCGGGCTACAGCCCAATTAACCATAATAAATTGATATCTGACCCCAATTAACGCCAATTAACGTTACCTAATTACCCTCACCGACCCGAGTGGCAATTCTGTTCACCAGTCCCTCATGAAAGAAAATGCCTTGCTCGCGCATACCGTGGGTCGCTTTCAAAAAAGATGGGATTAACCCCTGCACACGAGCCTTGGCTAAAACACCCAAGGTGCCGGTAACCCGAAGTCCCATGTATTCGGCCATATTTCGACCCAATTTTTCATCAATGATCACCAGTAATTCAGGCACCATTGCCGCAAGCAACAAGGTGTCACGCTCGCCTCTGTCAAGTTCGAAAAGAGCTGGCAGTCGCCTATCGGTTTGCACTGGCTGCACGCTTACCCACGACAATTTTTTCAGATCTGGCACCAAAATTCTGCCGCCTTCGCTGCATTCATCCGCCACCGACGGTGCCACCACAATTTCACCAAAGATTGACGGCAAAATGTGCAGCAGGTCTACGCTACATAGAGCGATGAAAGGCGTTGTGTTTGAAAAAACCTTCACAGCAAAGCCGTTTCGCGAGCCAAGTCGTCTTCGTTGTCCGCCAGCAAGGTCGCCCCAGCTTGCATGGCTTGCAGCAAGAAATGCACACGTGGCAGGCCTAACCAACGCGCAGCCATACCAGATGACAGCTTGCCATCTTTGAACAAGGCAATGGCTGACTGCAGTTTGACAAGCTCAGCAAACCCGTCTGCATCCAAGTGCAAGCCCATCAGAATTTCTGGTGGACAGTCAATTTCAATGATGTGCTTCATCCAATTCCCCGGTTGAATTTAGTGCGATATTGGCACAAGTCGCTTCCCACTTGATAGCACCGTATGTTAGTAAGATGGGGCTTCCCAATGCCAACTACAGGTCAATTACCATAATTAGGCAGAGCCGTACATACCGGATGCGACATGCGAGCGCACCCGGTTTTCCATTTCAATGGGCAATGAAATGTTTAACGACATGGTGACTCTTTGAGGAATGGCAGACTTTGCCATTTTAGGGGCGTAATCCCGGCGGCGCAATTGTGGGCGCATCAGTGCGACACCCCATCCCGGCGCAGCACCTTGACAAAGGTCAGTTACAAAATACGGCTATCAAACGCCAGCGACTGGCGCTGCAGGTACTCGGCATCCAGCTTGACCTTATCAGGAATCGGTAGCTCGTCGCGGCCCCACAAAGCTCATGTGACCGGCCAGAATGCGCCAGAGTTGCGGCAGCTCGTCCAATACCAATCGACATAGGCTCTTAATTTAATAGCTGTATGTGCAAGTACCACGGGGGCTACAGCCCAATTAACCATAATTAATTAGAATCCGACCCCAATTAACCTTCACAGATGAACTCCATCACGGAAAACGAATCCGCTGAGCCAATTGTTCAAAATAGTCTTTCGACCAAATCGCCAAGCCAGCGGGGTCACGAACAAACGGCAGCACGTCACTTCGTGCGGACTCAATATCAAGCGCAGCAATACGGTCTTGCAGCATTGACAAAAACTCCGCCTGCCCCAAGGTTGCCCCTTGCCAGTGGCCGCTTTGCCTTGCTCTTTCTGCAAAGTGGCTCAAGCTCAATGTGGCGGATCGGCGCACATACCACTCAAAGTCAAACCAGTCACGCCCCTTGACACGGTTTTTCCATTTTCTGAAGAGCAGGGCGTGCATCTTGCCCGCATACAGATCGGGCAAAGCAAAGCAATTGACATAGAACGAATAAGGCTGAAGCAAAAGCTTTTGCTCTGACAAAAACCCCTGTGGAGGTTCCGTGTCTACCTCAAACTTGATCTTCAAAGCCCTTGTGCCATGAATGTTGATGTCGTACAGGCTGGACGACTTCTTCAAAAATGCCGAGGCTATGTCGGTCACTGCGGTTTTTTGTTTTTCAGTGATTTCCACCTCAAAGCCCAAGGCCGCAAACTCCTGGCGCAGTGCCGAAAAGTAAGGCGCCAGTCGGAACGCCGGATCCGCCTTGAGTAAGGAAAAATCAAGGTCCTCTGAAAATCGGGGCAAGCCGTAAAAGATGCGCAGACAAGTGCCACCGTAAAACGCAGCTTTCTCAAAAAAACCACCCCGGTTCAATCCGGCCAAAGCAATTTCCTGCATCACCTCACGCAGCGCATGCGTTGTTTGCGCGTCGGTCTCACGCGGGTAGCGCGACAGCATT
>NZ_JAAFHA010000159.1 GCF_010365055.1 Rhodoferax sp. | reverse complement strand
CATCTGTACCGCCAACTTGCTCGATACCGTTCCCAGCCCATTGCGCGACCGCATGGAAGTGATTCATTTGCCTGGCTACACCGAGCAGGAAAAGGCACAGATTGCACAGCGGTATCTGATACAGCGCCAGCTAGAAGCCAACGGCTTGCAAAAGCAGCAGTGCGAAATCACAGCTGGCGCCATCGACGCCATCATCAGCGATTACACGCGTGAGGCCGGCGTGCGTAATCTGGAGCGCGAAATCGGCAACACCTTTCGCCATGTCGCGATGCGCATTGCCGAAGGCACGGCCGATCATGTACGTATTGAAGAAGCCGATTTGCATAGCATTCTCGGCCCCGCCAAATTCGAGAGCGAACTGGCCATGCGTACCAGCATTCCCGGCGTTGCAACCGGGCTGGCCTGGACTCCGGTGGGCGGCGACATCCTGTTTATCGAAGCCAGCCGCGCACCGGGACACGGCAAATTGATACTGACCGGCCAGCTTGGCGAAGTGATGAAAGAAAGCGCGCAAGCTGCACTGACACTTCTCAAATCACGCTCTGCAGAATTGCAGATCGACCCCGATCTATTTGACAAAACTGACATCCACATACATGTACCAGCCGGCGCGATCCCCAAAGACGGGCCCAGTGCCGGCGTAGCCATGTTCATCGCGCTGGCGTCATTGGCCACCAACCGCGCGGTGCAAAGCGACCATGCCATGACAGGAGAAATCAGCCTGCGCGGCTTGGTGTTGCCGGTCGGCGGCGTCAAGGAAAAAGTGCTGGCCGCGCTGCGCGCAGGAATCAAAACCGTACTGCTACCGCTGCGCAACAAAAAAGATCTGGAAGAAATTTCGCAGGATGCGCAGGCACGGCTGAGATTCGTCTGGCTGGAAACCGTTGATGACGCCATGCGGGCAGCGTTGACCTTATAGATTTAGGACTTATGCAATACCGATGTGTATGGGGTTTGGGACGCAGTGGAACGGAAAAAGCAGTTAAGCCGGTGTCATGAGTCCATGTTGTCAGCCGGGTTGCGCAAAGGCTGCAGCTCGCCCCTGGCAACAGCTTCCGGCACCGAGAACGCGTAGCGCCCCAGCATACTAATGTGTCCGTATGAAAGTGGCGACTGCCGCGCCATGTCTTCATCACGAACCAAGTAGCCTTCCTTGCGCAAGTGCTTCAAAGCAGCATCCATGTAAATGGGTGACCGCAAGGATTCGCGCGGAAATGGGCAATAAGCCCCATATGTTGACATCTTCAGCGCCCCTTTGACCTGAATGCTGGATCGCTTTCTACCGTCTCGATGAGGAAGTCCATGACGGCCCGGATTGGTGAAGCGCGCTTCAAGTCGCGGTGCACCACCAGCCAGATGTCCCGAGCAAATGGATCGCCATCGTAGGTCAGTCGCTGTAAAGACGGGTCCGCATCCCCAAGAAAACAGGGTAACCCTGCCACACCGGCTTTTGCCCGTGCAGCTGCGTGATGGCCGTTGATGTCGCTGATCTCACAAGCGATGGGGCGTTCCCCCGCAATTCGGCGCAACCACTGCTGTTGGGGCATGTCATCGAATTGGGCGTCGTAGGCGATGAATTCCCAAGCAGAAGGACGCTCCAGGTTGGCATAATCGCCACTGGCGTACAGCGCGAACGGCATTGTCCCCAGCCTTCGCACAACATTGGTGGATTCCTTCGGTCGCACGAGTCTTATCGCCAAATCCGCTTCGCGCCGACTTAGCGAGACCTGCTGTGCCTGGCCGGAAACTGATAACTGAATGCCAGGATGCCGCTGACGGAAATCCGCCAGATACTTGGCGAGGAAACTGGCAACGAGCACCGGCGGGGCACTAAGTGTGACCTTGCCACTCAAGGGAGATTGGTTGGCGCGAATGGCGCGGTCGATGGCGAAGGCGTTTTCCTCTATGCTTTGGGCCAATTCAGAAATCGTTTGTCCAATAGCGGTCAGCCGGCATGCACGGGGCATCCGCTCAACCAAGCGGACCTGCAGATCATCCTCCAGCGCGACCAATCGCCGGCTGACGGTGGCGTGGTCCACCTTCAAGTCACGGGCAGCGCCCGACAAGGTGCCCGTGCGGGCCACTGCCAGGAAATGCCGTAGGTCTTCCCAATTGAACATCTGTGCGTTTTCTCCAGTATGAAGTGCTATTTTATAGAATTTACGCACAGGTTGCATCGGCCTACCATCGGAGTTCTCTTCTATTGGAAAGGTGATTTTTACGATGAACATCCCTTCAATGAGCCGCCAGCAACGCGGTACGTTGGCAGCCGCTGGCCTGGGCTTTGTCATGGTTTTGCTAGACGTAAGCGTGGTCAACGTGGCACTGGAGGCCTTGCGTACCGGTTTCCACACCGATGTAGCCGGTTTGCAATGGGTGATCAACGCCTACACGCTGATCTTCGCAGCTTTGTTGCTGACGGCGGGCGCGCTGGGTGATCGATTCGGCGCTAAACGAATCTTTGCTGCGGGCTTCACGATTTTCACGCTCGCGTCGCTGGCGTGTGGCTTGGCACCTACCCTGGGAATCCTGATTCTGTCGCGCATCGTGCAGGGGTTGGGTGCCGCGCTGTTGGTCCCAAGTTCGCTGGCCATGCTGCAGCAGGCTTTTCCCGAGCCCGAGAAACGCAGTCGAGCCGTCGGTTGGTGGGGTGCGGCGGGGGGCGTCGCGCTGGCGGCCGGACCGGTGCTCGGCGGCCTGCTGGTCACACATATCGGCTGGCGCAGCATCTTCCTTATCAATCTTCCGATCGGACTATTGGGATTGTTCTTGACCCTTCGTTATGCGTCGGCATCCACTAGGCAAGCGGGACGTAGCTTGGATATGCCAGGTCAAATTTCGGCCGTGATTGCACTTGCATCATTGACTGCCGCACTTACCGAAGCCAGTCGGTTGGGCTGGGCTCATCCGCTGGTCTGCGCTGGGTTGCTAATAGCCGCACTCAGCACCATTGGATTCCTATGGCTGGAGTCACGCAGTCCGGCACCGATGTTGCCGCTCTCCTTGTTCCGTAACCCGACATTCTCGGTCGCCTCCATCGCGGGCGTCATCGTCAATTTTGCCTATTACGGATTGGTGTTCGTCTTCAGCTTGTTCTTTCAGTCTGTGCAACACCTTTCACCGCAACAGACGGGATTGGCATTTCTGCCGATGACCGCCATCTTGATGGTCATGAACATCTTTGCCGGGCGGTTGATCACACGGACAGGCCCGAGATTCCTGCTAGTGACAGGGCTGGGGCTTGCCGCCTTCGGGTATCTGTTGTTGCTGCCCATCAGCGCTGATAGTTCCTACTGGATGCTGGCCATCCCGATGCTCGTGGCCGGCAGTGGCATCGCGCTGACGGTTCCGACCATGATCAATGCCACCTTGTCCTCGGTTCATCTATCACGCGCTGGCATTGCAGCTGGTGTCCTCAATTCAGCTCGGCAGATTGGCGGGATGCTGGGTGTTGCTGTGTTCGGATTTCTTGTGCGGGACGCGGCGCCGGAATTGTTCATGCATGGCATGCACGTGTCCATTGCCGTTGCAGTGGTTCTATTGGTCGTTGGGATTATCCTGAGTTTCTTTGGAATCAGGAAACCAGAATCGCCAATCCTTGATAAATGCCGTAAAAATAGTGTGTCTCCAGTACCCTCCGAAGTCTGAGCAGAGCAATGACGAAGCTCCAGCTATGGGGCGGCGCCATTGCATGAAGATGACATCTGAGTTGCTAATGATTCTGATGCTCGCCACTTGCGGTCAGCGGCCAATAGCGGACGTTCGCTTAGTTCCGGCAATAGATCAAGTGAGAATGTTTGTTGTGCGGACATGAATGTTTTGATCGACGAGATCGAGGCAGAGCATTCGACGGCGCAAGCGCGTTGCCGTGCGGTTATTCAGATATTTTTCGATCTGACGGAGGCCGAACCCGACGTCATGGCTTTTGTCATCCACGCCCGACATCGTGAGTTTTTACCCAAAGAGAAAGCCATTTGCTCGGCATCTGCTTTTGTCCGTATGCGGGGCTTTGTGTTTGCCGGCATCGACAAAGGTGAGATCCGTGCCATTAATCCCGGGGTCGCCGCAGTGATAATGTATGGTGGTGCCATTCGCATGGTGTGCCTGCGTCTGAATGGGATCATCCCTATCACGCTGGATGAATATTTTGATGAACTGTGGGTCAACACCTGGAAATCGCTGGAGTCGTGAGTGCGATTTTTTTGTTTTCAGTCGCAGAACGAATGTTCGTTCTATTTTTAACGAAGCGCAAAGGAGACCTGTATGACACATCGAATTTTGATTATTGGTGGGGGTATTGGCGGCACCATGACTGCCAACCATCTGGTGACCAAACTTTATCCGGAAATACGCTCCGGCAAAGTGCAAGTCACCATGCTGTCGAATTCGCCATGGCACTATTACAAGCCGGCCTTCATGTATGTGGCCTTTAATAGTTTTTTCCGTGATGAGTTGCGTCGCCCCCAGCGTGGGTTGCTGCGTCCGGAGATTGATTTTCAGGTGGAGGATGTGGAAGGCTTTGACTTCACAAGCAACCAGGTACGGTGCAAGAGCGGGCGCAGTTTTGGCTATGACCACTTGGTGATTTCGACCGGTTGCATTCCTTCGCCGGAGCGCATCGAGGGCCTCAAGGAAGGGGGCGACCATTTCTACCAGCATGGCCCGGCGCGGCAGTTGGCGGACAAGCTCAGCAAAATCGAGAAGGGACGTATTTTTGTCACGGTGAGCTTCCCTAAAACTCCGAATGTACCGCACCAATGCGGTATTGCACCGATCGAAACCACCTTGATGCTCGACGACATGTTGCGCAAACGGGGTGTGCGCGACAAGGTGGAGATTGTTTATACCTATCCCGTGGTGTCCCAATTGCTGCGCAACTGCCTGTTTTTGCAGAAAGACACTTGTGAAGTTCTGCCCACCATTTTTGATCAGCGCGGCATTAAGTTCCAGCGCGGCTTCACGCTGGATCGGGTTGACCCGGGGGCCAAAGTGGCCTACTCGGCCGAGGGAAAGGAAGAGAATTTTGACATTCTGATGGCCACACCACCGATCTGCGCGGTGCAGGCGGTGCGGGACTCCGGCATCTCTGAGGCCGCAGACGACGAGGGATGGCTGCCTACCGATCACGAAAGCATGAAGGTGCTTGGACTGGAAAATGTTTATGTACTGGGCGATACCGTGGAC
>NZ_JAAFHA010000158.1 GCF_010365055.1 Rhodoferax sp. | reverse complement strand
GGGGGTGTCCGCGATTTTGTGTAAACGGGAAATCGTTTAATGCTGCGGCATACGTTCATCGAACATGATTGTGAACCGATTCAATGCCGCTTTCCAGTTCTGGATTGGCATCGTCCATTTCTTGCTGATGTTGCGCAGTGCCAGATAATACAACTTGATCAACGCATCGTCATTGGGAAATGAGCCGCGGCTTTTGGTGACCTTGCGCAGACTCATGTTGACGGACTCAATGGCATTGGTCGTGTAAATCACCTTGCGGATTTCGGCGGGATAATCGAAGAACGGCACAATCCGTGGCCAGTTGCGCTGCCAGGACTGCACAATGGAAGGATAGTCCGCACCCCATTTGGCATCGAATTCCGCCAGCCGGATTTCAGCTTCTTCGACGGTCGCCGCAGTGTAAATGGTACGCAGATCGCCCGCGACGGTCTTGCGTAATTTCCAGCCCACGAAGTTCAAACTGTAGCGCACCATGTGCACGATACACAGCTGCACCTGAGTCCTCGGGAACACCGCCTCAATCGCCTCTGGAAAGCCCTTGAGGCCGTCCACGCAGGTGATAAAGATGTCGGCCACACCTCGGTTCTTGAGTTCGGTCACGACCTGTAGCCAGAATTTAGCACCCTCAGTCTGCGCTATCCACAATCCTAGCAATTCCTTGTCGCCATTTAGATTGATACCCAAGGCCAGATAGACGGCCTTGACCCGCACCGCGCCGTTATCGCGCACCTTTGCGTGAATGCAGTCAAGATAGACGATCGGGTACAGCGCATCTAAAGGGCGCACCTGCCATGCTTTAACTTCGTCCATGACAGCATCGGTGACCGATGAAATCAGCGTCGGCGAGACTTCGGTGCCGTACATTTCTTCCAGGTGGCTTTGAATTTCCCGCACCGTCAGGCCGCGCGCATACAGCGATAAAATCTTGTCGTCGAAGCCAGTCCAGCGGGTTTGATGTTTGGCCACGAGCTGCGGTTCAAAGCTGCCTTCGCGGTCACGTGGGATGTCGAGGGGTAAGACACCGAAATCCCCCTTGAGCGTTTTGGCGCTGCTGCCGTTGCGTGTGTTGCCGCTGTCGTTGGCAACGGCGCGTGACCCAAGTGGGCCGCGAGTTCGGCTTGCAAGGCGCGCTCTATAATGGCCTTGGTGAGTTGCTTTAAAATTCCGTTCTCGCCGATCAGGTCATCCGGTTTCTGGTAATCGGCTAACAATTGGTCAATCAGGTCGGGTTGTACTACTTTGCGTTTGGTCATAGGTTTCCTTTGAGGGCGGCAGTCTCCTGCCTAATGACCGTTACACAAAACTATTTACACCCCCTGATTGATGGGCAAAGGGTTCATGTCTTGTTCCTCATGACATAGGGCTGGCCATGATCAATGCAGCTTGCTGTGCATTTCATTCAGCATCTCCTGATTCAGCAATTGATCGGGTTTTTCACTGATGATGCGGTCTTCCTGCCTGTTCTGGCTCATCGCTTTGTTCTGATGGCAGGCTTGGCAACTACCTTCGCTGTGTGGCTCTTTTATCATCTTCTTCATGTAGGGAACGCTGGCCTATCGTCAAAGCCACCCTGCAAATCATCGAAACATCACAAATCAAACACTTTATGCAGCTCGGGCATGACCACCTCGGTGTCATGTAAATGCTTGGCAAAGGACTGCATGGCCTCTTCTTCGCCATGGACCAAAAAGGTACGTGCCGGGTTACCCACCTGTTGGTGCCAGGCCAATAACTCAGCCTGGTCGGCATGGGCAGAGAAGCCACCGATGGTATGAATGCGGGCTCGCACCTGGATTTCTTCACCGAAAATATGCACCGATTTGGCGCCATCGATAATCTTGCGCGCCAAGGTGCCCAGAGCAGCAAAGCCGACAAAAACCACGCTGCAGTTTTCCTTCCACAGGCTGTGTTTGAGATGGTGGCGCACCCGCCCACCGGTGCACATGCCAGAACCGGCAATGATCACCGCGCCGCCACCGATACGGTTCAAGGCAATGGAGTCGGCGGCCTGGCGGGTAAAGTGCAGGCCGGGCAGGTCGAAAGGATCCGTCCCACTGCGAAACACCTTGCTGGTCTCTACGTCATAGCAATCCGGGTGACGCCGGAATATTTCGGTAGCGGAAATGGCCATCGGTGAATCGAGGAACACCTGCATGGACGCGGGCAGCTTTCCGGCTTCGACGCCTTCGCGCAGGTAATAGAGGATTTCCTGCGTGCGTTCCAGCGCAAAGCTGGGAATGATGACGTTGCCACCGCGGCGGAAGGTGTCGCTGACAGCTGTGTACAGTTCTTCGATGGAGGGTTGCAGTTGCTTGTGCAGGCGGTCACCGTAGGTGGTCTCCATCACCACCACGTCGGCATGGGGCGGCGGTGTCGGATCGCGCAGAATGGCGCGACCGCTGTAACCCAGGTCACCGGAGAACAACACGCGCCGCTTGTGGCCGTCCTCTTCCAGCTCCAGCAGGATACTGGCGGAGCCGAGGATGTGACCGGCGTCCAGAAACGTCGCCTGAATACCGTCATCCAGCGTCAGCGCCTTGCCGTATTCCACCTTGCGGCCGAAATAATCCAGACTGTTGAGGGCATCCAGCGTGGTGTAAAGCGGCGCGATGTCTTCCGGCGTCTGGTTTTTCTTGTGGCCGTGGCGTGCCACTTTGCGGGACTGCCACTCGGCTTCCTCCTCCTGTATATGTGCAGCATCCAGCATGACCAGTTTGGCAAGCTCGCGGCTGGCTGGGGTGGTAATGATCTCGCCCTGGAAGCCTTGCTTCACCAACAAGGGAATTCGGCCGCAATGATCCAGATGGGCATGGGTGAGCAGCAGATAATCCACCTTGGAGGGATCGAACCCGAAGGGCTCGTGATTTTCTTCCCTCAGTTCGCGGCCGCCCTGATAGAGCCCGCAGTCGATCAATATCTGCTTGCCGCCGCAACTCACCAGATGGCAGGAACCGGTGACACTCTGATCAGCGCCGTGAAAGGCAATTTTCATGCATTACTCCTTGTCGTTATTCAATAATGGTTTGCCACTGGCACGGTGCCAGTGCTGAATTCCTTGCCAGATTTCCTCTGCCGTTTCGGCGTACCAGAACAGCTCGCGATCCTCGGCGTCGATAACGCCCTCGGCTACCAGAAAATCCACGTTGACGGTCTGACGCCAGTAGGATTCCCCCCACCAGCACCACCGGAAGGGGCACTATGCTGCGGGTCTGGATCAGGGTGAGCGTCTCGAACAGTTCGTCCAGCGTGCCGTAGCCGCCGGGAAAGGCCACCAGCGCTTTGGCACGATTGAGAAAGTGCAGCTTGCGCATGGCGAAATAGTGAAAGCTGAAACAGAGTTCAGGGGTGATGTAGGGATTGGGATACTGCTCATGGGGCAGCGTAATGTTGAGGCCGATTGATTTTCCGCCCACATCGAAAGCGCCGCGGTTAGCGGCCTCCATGATGCCGGGGCCGCCCCCCGTGACCAGGGTCACGCGGCTATCCTCCGGCGCTTTGCCCGACGCCGCCACCAGGCGACCCAATGCGCGTGCCTCTTCGTAATAGCGACTCTTCTTCTGGATCGACCGGGCCACATTCAGTCGCCGTTGCAGATCCTCATCCGCAGGGTTGTCGGCCAGCGCATGCTGAATGGCCTCCACCTTGCGTCGCGCAGCATCCGGTTCTTGCAGACGGGTGCTGCCGAACACCACGATGGTATGCTCCACCCCATGCTGTTCCAGTAACAATTCGGGTTTCAGGTAATCAATCTGGAGCCGCACACCACGCGTTTCATCCTGGTTCAGAAACGCAACATCCTGGTCCGCCTGACGATAGCCCGGGCTGGCCATGATGGCCTGCACCCGCGCCATGGCCTGGGGGTCATCCTCGAGCGCCTTGGGCGTCTGCCAAGGCAACGGCTCACGCCGTTGGGGGGTGGGTGGGGCTGGCATCACCGGGGAAGGATCCCCTTTTTTGGACATGTTCACCTTTGCTTCATTATTATTGTTTCGTGATTTCCGCCTGCACCCATAGTTGACTAGCGTTCAATCCGTTCAACCAGTTTCTCCAACTGTTGGGCGAGTGCATCCCACACACCCATAGGGCCAGCCCCTTCAATCATTTGTTCCTGCATGTCAGCAGTAGACCCCAGTTTCAACGTTTCAATGTGCTCGGCGAACTGATCGCGTTCAGTTTTCAGGTTGGTTATCTGTGCGTGGATGTCAGCATGTTCGGGACTCTTGGTTACGCCTTTGCTGGATCGTTCCAAAAGTTCATCGATATGCTTCAGGTGTGATGTGTAGAAATCGATGTTCTGTTCGATACGTTGGTTTTGGGTCATGGGTTAACTCCTTTAATTAAGTTCATGGTTCAGGATAGCTTACGAATTCGCCGTGCATTTTGTAAATAAACATTTTGAAATCCCACATCGATTTCCCCTGCGTCAATCAGCGTCTATACCTTGATGTGGGTAAAAATATTGATCCCCTCGATGCCGATGTGACCGGCTATCCAGGGCGACAAACATTTTGATGTATTCCGTGTAATCAAGCATGGTATTCAATCTCTGAGGAGGTGGACTTTTTTGGTTGGCCACCATAAGTCAAGTCGGGATAACAGGTCAGGCCACTCATTGCGCCAGAAGGATGACGCTGGATCGGGAACCCAGCCGGTAAGTGTGTGAATTTTCCAGAAGGGGTGACTCGCCTGCAGCAAACAGATCGTGTGGCGATTCGCGCGCGGTATCAACGGCCAGTTGCCAGCGCGTGCCCGGCAATAGGGGGGGCACGCTGAAATCGACCGCTTCGGCACCGGCATTGAACATCAGGAAAAGTGCGCGTTGCGCGTCTTCATGAATCAGACAGGCCAACTGGTTTGCATTCGGGTCAGACCAATCGGGTCCTCCTCCTTGTGGGTCAAACCAGTGAATCTCGGTGTCCGTGTAGAAGTGCTCCGCACTCAGCACCGGGTGGGCACGGCGAAAGGCGAGCATGCCGCGGGTAAAGCGGAAAATGTCTTGGTGCTGTTCCAGACCCTGCCAGTCAAGCCAACTCGTTTCGCTGTCCTGGCACCAGGCGTTGTTGTTACCGCCCTGGGTGCGGCGAAACTCGTCCCCGCCGAGCAGCATCGGCACGCCGCGCGAGATCAGCAGCGTCAGCAGGAAGTTCTTGATCTGGCGTTTGCGCATGGCCTCGATTCCGGCATCCGCTGTCTCGCCTTCGACGCCATGGTTGTCGCTGTGGTTGGCGTCGGTCCCGTCATGGTTGTTTTCTCCATTGGCTTCATTGTGCTTGGTGCCATAGCTCACCAGGTCGTTCAGTGTGAAGCCGTCGTGGCAGGTGATGAAATTGATGCTGCCCTCGGGGCCTTTGCCCGATAGGGCGTAGATGTCGGCACTGCCGCAGATGCGGCTGGCAAACGCAGCGAGCATTCCCTCGTCGCCACGCCAGAAACGCCGGACATCGTCCCGATAACGGCCGTTCCATTCCGCCCAGCGCTGTTCGGAAAAACTCCCCACCTCGTAGGCACCGGCGGCATCCCACGCCTCGGCGATGATTTTCACGTCTCTCAGGATCGGGTCCTCGGCGATCTGTTCGAGCAGCGGGGCATTGGCCAGCAGCTTGCCGCTGCTGTCGCGTCCGAGCACGGACGCCAGGTCAAAGCGGAAGCCATCCACATGCATCTCCACCACCCAGTAACGCAACGCAGCCAGGATGTGATCCCGCACCACGGGGTGATTGGCGTTGATGGTGTTGCCTGTGCCCGTGTAGTCCTTGTAGTGGCGTTTGTCGCCAGCCAGGGTGTAGAAGATCGCGTTATCCATGCCGCGAAAGCACAGCGTCGGGCCCAGTTCGTTTCCCTCCGCGGTGTGGTTGAACACCACGTCCAGGATCACTTCGATCTCGGCATGATGGAGTGCCCGCACCATTTCCTTGAACTCCAGCTTCTGCTGGCCGAGGCCGCCCGCACTGCTGTAGGAGGCTTTCGGCGCAAAGAAAGCCACGGGATCGTAGCCCCAGTAATTTCCGAGTGGCTTGCCGGTTTGCGGGTTGATGCCCGGCGCCTGGTGTTCGTTGAACTCGTGTACCGGCATCAATTCAACCGCCGTCACGCCGAGTTCATTCAAGTAGGGAATCTTTTCCATCAGGCCGCGGTAGGTGCCGGGATGCGCTACGCTGGCGTTGGGGCGAATGGTAAAACCGCGCACATGCGTTTCATAAATCACGGTCTTCGACCAGGGATGCCGGAGCGGCCGGTCGTCCTGCCAGTTGAAGTGCTCATGTGTACACACGCA
>NZ_JAAFHA010000157.1 GCF_010365055.1 Rhodoferax sp. | reverse complement strand
GCGCCATGGAAACCGGCTACCAGCGCGGCAAGATTCAGGACGAATCGATGCACTACGAAATGCTCAAGCACACCGGCGAGCTGCCCATCATCGGTGTCAACACCTTCCGCAACCCGCAGGGCGACGCGGTGCACGACACGCTGGAACTGGCCCGCTCGACCGACGAGGAAAAGCAGAGTCAGTTACAGCGCCTGGCCACTTTCCACGCGCTGCACGCCAAGGAGTCTCCGGCGATGCTCAAACGCCTGCAAAAAGCCGTGATCGACAACAAGAACGTGTTTGAGGTGCTGATGGACGCCGTGCGCTGCTGTTCCCTCGGCCAGATCACCAATGCGCTGTTTGAGGTGGGCGGGCAGTACCGGCGCAATATGTAGCCATGTGGATATGGTTTAAGCTAAATAGGCCGCTAGCCCACGTGAATGCTGCGTACTGCGCTATTTAATTAGGAGTTACCATTTGCAAAGGCCTTCCTTTTGCAGTGAACCTGCTCAGGCTTGCGAAGCCACGCACAGCGCAAAATCAGGGAAAGCGCGACTCTTGAGGACGTTTTTCGGTGCCCTACTTGCCCGCATTCCGGTCACAGGCCGGCTGGCCGACCGGGTTGGCTTCAGCCCGGCAATGCTGCGCGCCAGCACCGCCCATTTTCCGGGCGTCGGCTGGCTGGTGGGTGCCCTGGCGGCGGTGTGGGGGAAGGCATTTGCGGTCATGACCACCGGCGCCTTCCATGAAGACGGGCTGGCCGATGTGGGCGATGCGGCCGGCTCCAAGTCCAAGCCGCTGCGAACCTGATCAACGGCGTCAGTCTTTTCAGTGCCTTTATAGGGCCGAGGGGCGCGCCAATGTCCCTCGGTTGTAGGAGGGGTCTTACCGCAAAGCTTCCGGCCAACCGATGGACGCGCGGTTACAAACGACGAATACTGGCGGCCCCACCCACACCAAGGAAACGCCATGACCCAGCAAAAAACTGCGCATATCGAACCGTCGAAACATTCCACCGACGAAGTGGATGATTTCCTGGATAAGGCCGAAGACAACGTCGACGCTGAGCCCGGTGCGGGCTCTCCCGCCATCATGCCCAACGCCGACTTGGACGAGGACGGCAAACCGATCTCGGACACGCCCAAGAACCCACGGATATAAGCCGTCGGGCCCGCTCGAGCTCGCGCCCTTGCGATTCACATGCTGCGCTAAAAAATTTGACTGGTTGCGTGGCGACCTATCCTGCGCAATGGCCATTACAAAGTCCAGAGCGAGGGCAGGCTCATGGAGTGTGAACACACTCGTGGCAGCAGCAGCAGCAGAAGCTGCTGCTGCCACGCCATCGACCTACGCATTTTCATTCCGGCATCCGTCGATGCCGGTGCCGCCATTGATTGCTTGGTGCTTTGCCATGGACCTGCTGCGACAGCTGGCCGCTTGCTGGCTGGGCTATAGCGGCGAAGGCGTCTGCTCCGGATGCTGTGACTCGCGCAAGGTTTCCAAGCTTTTGCGGTGGCGTATCAGCTGACTCAAGTATCGACTCTCGAAGGCCGGGTGCAGGGTCTGCAAGCGATACGGGCACCACCGTACGCGAGCGGGCATCCTACAAACGGGCGCAGTCGGTTTGCAACAAGGTCGCGAGTGCCGCTGCCACCACCGGACGACTGAAATAGTAGCCTTGACCCTCGTCGCAATGCTGGGCCAATAGAAATGCACGCTGTTCGGGTGTTTCCACGCCCTCTGCAATGACGCTTTGCCGCAGGCTTTTGCCCATATTGATCACGGCACTGACGATGGTGGCATCGTCCGGGTTGCTGGTGATCTGTTTCACGAACGACTGGTCGATCTTCAGGGTATGGATCGGAAACCGACTCAGATAACTCAGGCTGGAATAACCGGTGCCAAAGTCATCGATGGCAAGCTTGACGCCCAAGTCTGCAATAGCCTGTAGCAAGGCGCCCGTGGACTCGGCGTTGCGCATCAGGACGCTTTCGGTCAGTTCAAGTTCCAGATAGCGGGGCTCCAGAAGCGTACTTTCGAGTGTTTCGCGTAAATTTTCGAGAAAGTCCTTGGCACGGAGTTCGAGCGCGGAGGTGTTAACGGCGACGGTGATCGGCGCCAAGCCAGCCTGCTGCCAGGCCCGGGCCTGAAGACAGGCTTCGCGCAGCACCCAGCGGCACGATCAGGCCACAGTCTTCGGCGATCGACACGAACTGCGCCGGCAGCAGCAGGCCGAGCTGCGGATGCTCCCAACGGATCAGCGCCTCGACGCCGACCATCTTGCCGCTGCGAAGATTTATTTTGGGCTGGTAATGCAGCACAAACTCGCGGCGCTCCAGCGCGCCGCGCAGGTCGGCTTCGATGGATTGCCGCTGGACCGCTCGCGCATTCATGGCCGGTTCGAAGAACTTGTAATTGTTGCGCCCGTGTTCCTTGGCGTGGTACATCGCGGTGTCCGCACTCTTGACCAGGGTTTCCGCGTCCTGGCCATCGCCGGGGTAGATGCTGATACCGATACTCACGCTGCTATGGAGCTCATGCGCGTCGATGCGGTGAGGCAGCGCGAGCGCCGCAAGCATCTTTTGAGCCGTGAGCGCTGCGTCTTCGGCGTGCTCAATGAAGGGCAACAGCAACAAAAATTCATCCCCGCCCTGGCGACTGACGGTATCCGAATGACGCACACTCGCCACCAGGCGCTGTGCAATTGACCGCAGCAGCCGGTCGCCAACCGAATGTCCCAAGGAGTCGTTGATGTGCTTGAAGTGGTCCAGGTCCAGGAACATCACTGCGAGTTGCCGGCCTTGCCGGCGGGCTCCCTCAATCGCCTGGCCAAGCCGGTCCTGAAGCAGCATTCGATTGGGCAAATCGGTGAGGACATCGTAATGGGCCAGATGATGCAACTGAACCTTAGCCGCTTCGGCTTGTTCCGACTGTTTGTGCGCTTCAATCGAAGCGATGACCAGATTGGCGTTCGCTTGCTGCAACATGACGATGTGATCGGCGGCGCCTGCCTGCAACGCCTCCTCTGCCGAGCGAATCTCCCCCTCACGCGAAGTGGCGGCTTCTTCGCGCACATTGGATTCCCCTTCCCGCGCCTGCGTGGCGCCTTCGCGCACCAGGACAGCGTCTTCACGCCTGTCAGAAACAATCTCCCGGAGATTCGCCGTATCTTCTCGTGCCGTGACCAATTTCTCGCGGCTCAGTACGGCCGCTTCATCGTCAAGGACCGATTTTTCCCGGCGGGCGATACTTTCTTCGAGGACCGTTGGCAACTTGTCCTTGGGATGGCTTGAGGCGTCCGCTTGAGCTGGGCCAACGGTGCCAGAGGCGCTGCCATCATCTTTGTTGTTCATTGCCATCCTCTTTCCTTACCTAATCGTTCGGGTCAAGCGCTGGCCGGGGGCCGGTGCCAGCGCCTTATCCAGTGCTTGCAGGAGCTCGTTGATTTTGATCGGCTTGGTGAGATAGCGCAAGAAACCAGCCGCCAGGCCCTTCTCGATATCGCGTGGCATGGCGTTGGCACTGATGGCCAGCACCGGGATGTGCGCTGTCTGGGGATCTGCCTGCAGCGCTTGCAGCACCTGAAAGCCACTGATGCCCCGCAGATTGATGTCCATCAGGATCACGTCCGGGCGGTGGGCGCGCGCGAGCGCCAGGCCGAGATCACCATCGCTCGCGCTCAGCATGCGCAGATGGGGACGGCGCTCAATGATTTGCGCGACCAGCATCAGGTTGGACGGATTGTCTTCCACATACAGCAAGGTGTGCAGCGCCGCACTTCCCGCCGGTGGCGGCGCAGGTTCCGCGGGCAGGTCACTGCCAGCGGCAAGTTTTGGCATCGTGTCCCGAACCAGTTCGATCCAGAATTCACTGCCCACGCCGACGCTGCTTTCCACGCCGATGCTGCCTCCCATCAGTTCAACCAGTTGCTTGGTGACGACCAGGCCAATGCCAGTCCCTTCCTGGGCGCCGTTCTCTTGCCCGAGGCGATTGAACGGCTCAAACAGATGCGCGATATTTTCCGCCGTCAACCCCGCACCGCTGTCTTTGATGCTGATGCGCAGGCGCTCAAGGCTGCTCGCCGTGCACTTCACCTCCACCGTCCCATGTTCGCGGTTGTATTTGACGGCATTGGACAGCAGGTTGAGCAGAGCCTGTTTGACGCGCGTTCGGTCTGCGGTGACAAACCAGGTGTCATCAACGGGGCCAAAGTTGACCTGGATGTCGCGTTGTTGCGCCTGCGACTCGATCATGGCTTGGCATTCGCCCATGATCTCCAGTAGCGACACCCGTTCTTGCGATACCGACAGCTTGCCGGACTCGATTACGGCGAGATCGAGAATCTCGTTGATCAACGTCAGCAGATACCAGCCGGCCTGGAGTATCTGCTTGATATTCGCCGTTTGGGTGGGTGTTGGCGGCGGCGAGCCCGACTCCAACAACTGGGTAAAACCGAGGATGGCATTGAGCGGCGTGCGCAGCTCGTGGCTCATGCTGGAAAGGAAATCCGATTTGGCGAGGTTGGCCTTTTCTGCCACGGATTTGGCACGCTCCAGCTCAGCCTTGGCCAGTTCGAGCTGTTCGGTCAGTATTTGTGCTTCAACGACAGCGATGACCAACTTCGAGTTGGCTTGCTGCAATACCAGCATGTGCTCGTCGGACGCTACCTGTGACGCGTTTGCCGCCTGTATGGCTTCCTCGCGCGAGGTGGCCGCGTCTTCACGCATGTGCGCAGCATCTTCGCGTGCGGCCGGGCGATTCATTCCCGAGGGCCTTCACCCGATCGTCCTGGCGGCGCGCTGACCGTCGGGCTGCCCGTCATGATGCCGGCATACCCAGACAAGGGCTCGCCCAAAACGATGCCGGCCTCGGTAATGTCAAACAACCGTATGTCCTTGCTGTGGTTGCTGCCCCGGACTTTAACGACCGAGAGGGCGCGTTTGAATTGACTGTCGATCTCGATATACCGCTGTACGACAATCGCGTCCGCGAGAAAAGCACTGCCGTATGGACTGAAGCGCAGGTCGGTGTAGCGGTCTTCCAGCTCGGAGGTCATCAAGATGGTCACGCCCATGCCCGTCAGTTCGGCAACCATTCGGTACAGCGATCCGCGGAAATCTTCGCTGAACTCGGGTGCCAGTGCCAGCTCAAATCCGGACAGGGAGTCAATGACGACACGCTTGGCCTGCATGCGATTGATCATCTCGATCAAATCATTCAGGGTTTCGTCAATTGACAAATCCAGCGAGCGCGTGTCGATCACGCCAACTTGTCCGGCCTGGACCATCGAATGGAGTTTCATGTTGCCCAGCATTTGACTGGGGCTTTTCTCAAACGCCGCAATTACGCCGGTTTCGCCCCGGCGTGCGCCTTCGGCCAAAAATTCCGTTGCCAATATGGTTTTTCCCGAACCGGATGACCCGACCAACAGGAGCGAATAGCCAGTGGGCAGGCCGCCACCCAGCATGTCATCCAGGCCCGGTGTTCCCATTGCAACACGTGCTGCGATGGGGGCGACCTTGGTCACGTCCTCAAGCGCCAGGCCCTGCTTGACGATGGCGCGCGGGAACACCTGGATGCCCTGATCACTGATGCGGAAAGTATGCAAACCCGGTGCCTGGGCCTGACCCCGCATTTTGACCACTTGAATCTTGCGCACCATTGAATTGCGGTGCAAATTCTGCGTAAGCC
>NZ_JAAFHA010000156.1 GCF_010365055.1 Rhodoferax sp. | reverse complement strand
CCGCGATGTTTGAGCATTTGCTTGCGCAGTCAACAAGGTCGTTGCAAACTGAAAATTACCGGAAGACGTGTTACCCGGTTTTGAACCACGCCCGTTTTCCAGGCAAAGAGGGCCAGCAGAGAGACCAGTCCGATAAGAATGGGCAGAGCGTAGGTTGAAAAGGCATGCAGTAGCCGATCCAGCCCCTGGTTGAGTTTGTACATTTGCTCCAGGAAGAACTTAGATTTTCTTGGCATTTTGTTGTTCAAGGCTTCGGACCGGGGTCTTCAACATGGTATGGCGGCGCACCATAGCGTCCTTCCTTGGCGGAGAACTCATCCAAAGACGGCTATGCACTTTGTCCTTCCAGTTTGTTGTCCAGCAATGCATATATCGGCAAGCGCGACGATAAATAGACATTAAACCCGCCAAAAATGTACATTAAAAGGATATATGGGGTATTTTTATAAAAAAAACAACATATATATCATCGAGTTGCATCAAAAACATGATGTATTACCTGCAATACTGGATTTGCATGTCTGGTCAATAAGCTGATTGAGACGGCTCGATGACGTGAAACGTCGGCTTCGGCTCTGATTCATTCAGGAGAGACGCGGGATGGCGCAGGCCTGATTGGGTAGCCCGCTGCCAAGGCCTGGTGAGAGGCAAGGGGACCATGCTGGTCCACCTCGCAAGTGGGAGGATGGGGCGATCCGGGTGCTGCTTTGGGCGCCCGGTCATGCATGCTCACATAGGAAGCGTTGCGCCCTGCGCCGCGAATGTCGGCATTGCCATTGGCGGGACATATGGATGAGGTTGACCGCCAACATCCAGATCTGGGTGATCGGTGCGGAAGATAAAGTCAAAAAGAGGGTGTTTGGCTGCGGCCCAGCGTACTTCGGCTGTCTCAACATTGAATAACATCACGCGGTGCGGCAGGTTGCCGGCGTGGGCCAGGGGAATGTAGCCCATGCCCGGAAATACGTCCTCGAACATCAGACGGTCATAGGTCCGATCGACAGGTGCACGGCCCGCGACAACCATCCATTCAATGCCGGTTTGCTGGCAGTACTGAAAGAAGGCCTTGAAGAGCACGGTCGTCACGAGGCGTCCGCCCCGTTCATTGGTCACCCCCAAGCGGGTGGCCTCCGCCAGTCGAAGTGTCTTGAGCCAGGCCGGCAACGCGACCGACTGCTCCAGACAGAGTGGTTTGAACTGGTTGGTCTGGATGCGCATGGTACCCAGCGGTGAGCCGTCTAGTTTCGATTCCGCCAGCAACACCACCACGCCATTGTCGGCGTCCGCGGTCTCAGCGGATCTGAGCGTTTCGGCGAAATCGGGCAGATGGCGGGCATATGCCGAGTGGCGGATCTGCACCGCCTTGCTCAGGTCGCCTTCGTTGCGCACCAACCTGACGGTGAACGGAAGCAGCTCCTCGTTCATGGCGGGTGCGTTTGATGCGCCGACTCGCGGTGAAAGCGTCTTGAGACGATCAGACTGGGCGACTGCAGAGGTGGTTTGGTGGGTCATGGAGTGATTCCTTTGAGGAAAGTTGGTTGAATACGTCGGATGGCCTAATTGGTTTACTCGACGCATTTCAGTCTACGGGGTCGCGCTGGCCTCCAGAAAGCGGTTTCAGCGTCTGGACACACTTGATGTAGGGCGGACCCCACAGGTCAACCGTCGATTCCGCCTATGGCAAACTCGCGGCCTTCAATTCAGTTTTAGTCAGCGCAAGGCTGGCGCCTCTTTCAGTCATGCAGAAAATCATCGCGCAAATCGCGCAGGAACTCCGGGTTCACAACAAACAGGTGCAGGCCGCCGTCGATTTGCTCGACGGTGGTGCCAGCGTGCCTTTCATCGCCCGCTACCGCAAGGAAGCCACCGACGGGCTCGACGACATCCAGTTGCGCGAGCTGGAGGCGCGCCTGGGCTATCTGCGCGAGTTGCGTGACCGCCTGCAAACGGTAATCAAGGCGATTGACGAGCAGGGCAAGCTCACCCCGGAGCTGTTGGCGGCGCTCGTAGCAGCTGGCAGCAAGCAGGAACTCGAAGACTTGTACCTGCCGTTCAAATTAAAGCGCCGCACCAAAGGCCAGTTGGCGCGCGAGGCGGGCCTCGAGCCGCTGGCCGACGCCTTGTTTGCCAACCCGACGCTGGTGCCTGCCGATGAAGCCCAGGCCTACGTGATTGCCATGCGGCCCGTGGTCGAGGGCGAGGACAAGCAACCTGATTTCTCGACTGTGCCCGCAGTGCTGGACGGCGTGCGCGACATTTTGAGCGAACGCTGGGCCGAGAACCCGGGCGTGGTGCAAGACCTGCGCGAGTGGCTCTGGCAAGAGGGGCTGTTCAAGGCCAAGTTGATGGATGGAAAGGATGAAAACCACCCCGATGTCGCCAAATTCCGCGATTATTTTGACTACGACGAGCCGATTGGGCGCGTGCCCTCGCATCGGGCGCTGGCCGTGTTTCGTGGTCGTGGTCTGGAGATACTCGATGCCAAACTCGTGGTGTTTGAGCCAAATCAGGCTGCAGCCCCCGTCGCACCTGAACAAGCAGCTATTAAAACAAGAGTGGCCCCAGCCGTGTCTCTGGCCGAGGGCCGCATCGCGCTGAAACTGGGTTGGAGCTACCAGGGCCGCGCCGCCGATGATCTGATCCGCAAATGCGTTGCTTGGACCTGGCGCGTCAAGCTCAGCCTGTCCACCGAGCGTGACCTGTTTACCCGCCTGC
This sequence comes from Rhodoferax sp., assembly GCF_010365055.1. GTDB lineage: Bacteria > Pseudomonadota > Gammaproteobacteria > Burkholderiales > Burkholderiaceae_C > Rhodoferax. The sequence goes on along the minus strand of NZ_JAAFHA010000156.1, from coordinate 4,883 downwards.
GCGAAGACGCCGAAAAGGTCGCGATCAAGGTGTTTGCCGACAACCTGCGCGACCTGCTGCTGGCCGCACCGGCCGGTCCGCGCGTGGTGCTGGGACTGGACCCCGGCATCCGCACCGGTGTCAAGGTGGCTGTGGTGGACGCCACCGGCAAGCTGGTCGACACGGCGACCGTCTATCCGCACGAGCCGCGCAAGGATTGGGATGGTTCGTTGCACATCCTGGCCAAGTTGTGCGACAAGCACGGCGTCAACCTGATCGCCATTGGCAACGGCACCGCCAGCCGCGAGACCGACAAGCTGGCCGCTGATCTGATCAAGCTGATGGCCAAATCGTCCGAGCGCCTGATGGAAAAAGTAGTAGTCAGCGAGGCCGGAGCCTCGGTCTATTCGGCCAGCGAATTTGCTTCGCAAGAGATGCCCGACGTCGATGTGAGCCTGCGCGGCGCGGCAAGCATTGCGCGGCGCCTGCAAGATCCGCTGGCGGAACTGGTCAAGATCGACCCCAAGAGCATTGGCGTCGGCCAGTACCAACACGATGTGAACCAGAGTGAGCTGGCCAAAACGCTGGACGCGGTGGTGGAAGACTGTGTGAACTCGGTCGGCGTCGATCTGAACATGGCCAGCGTGCCGCTGCTCTCCAGAGTGTCGGGTCTGAGTGGCAGCGTCGCCAAGGCGGTGGTGCGCTGGCGCGAGGCCAATGGTGCCTTTGCCAACCGCCAGCAGTTGTTGAAGGTCACCGGCCTGGGGGCCAAGACCTTTGAGCAAAGCGCGGGTTTCTTGCGCATTCGCGGCGGCGACAACCCGCTGGACATGACCGGCGTGCACCCCGAGACCTATGCGGTGGTGGAACAGATCATTGCCAGAACCGGCCAGCCGGTGGCCGCGCTGATGGGGCGCGCCGACATGCTCAAAACCCTCAAACCCGAGCTGTTTGCGAATGAAAGATTCGGCGTCATCACGGTCAAGGACATTTTGGGCGAGCTGGAAAAGCCGGGGCGTGACCCGCGCCCAGACTTCAAGGTGGCGCGCTTCAACGACGGCGTCGAAGACATCCGGGATCTGAAGGAGGGCATGGTGCTGGAGGGCACGGTGAGCAACGTGGCGGCCTTTGGCGCCTTCATTGACCTGGGCGTGCATCAGGACGGGCTGGTGCATGTGAGCCAGTTGAGCCACAAGTTTGTGACCGATGCACGCGAGATCGTCAAGACCGGCGACATCGTCAAGGTGCAGGTGGTGGAGGTGGATGTCGCCCGCAAGCGCATCGCCCTGACCATGAAACTCGGCGCGGTGCCCAACCGGCAGGGCGGTGCCGGTGACAACCGCTTTCAGGGCGTGGCGAACAACCAGCGCGGCGGGCGTGGCGCTCAAGGCGCCTCGCCGTCCAACCCGCCTGCCACCTCGATGTCATCGGCCTTTGCCAAGCTCAAGGGCGCGGGGCGTTAGTGCTTTCAGTACATAATGATTTTGTCAACCTTTTGCATCCCCCCAATTTGTTAACGGAGTTGTGCCGCCTTGGAACTCAATGCCCTGCTGGCTCTCCCCTTGGCCTTGCCGAGCATTCCCAAGGTGGTCGCGCTCTTGCTCAGCGAGCTTGGGCGCGCTGAGCCGGACCTCAAGACCATCACACAACTCATCGCCACCGACCCGGCCCTCACCACGCGCCTGCTGCAGACCGCCAATGCGGGGTTTTTCAAACTCTCGGGCCACATCAACAGTGTGTCCGAAGCGCTGGCCATCCTGGGCCTGACGCACGTGCGGGCCATGGCCGTGCAGGCCGCCTCCGGTGCCTCGCTAAAGGCCGTGTCAGGCATCAACCTGCAGCAGTTTTGGGCCTACAGCCTGAACGTGGCCAAGCTGTCGCGCTCATTGGCCGGGGTGGTGCGGCAAAACCCGCAGGCCGCTTTTACCTGCGGCCTGATTCATGCCGTGGGCGAGTTGGCCATGCACATCGGCATGCCCGATGAGGTGGCGGCGCTGGACCGAGAAGTCGCCCCGCTTGATTTGCGGCGCGCCAGGCTGGAGCATCGGTCTTTTGGTTTTTGCTATGCGGAGGTCGGGGCCGGCTTTGCCAAAAAATGGCAGTTTCCGCCGGCCATTGTGGACGCCTTGGCGCACCAGGACGCGCCCTTTGAAGACGATGTTTTTGAACCGCTGGCCGGCGTGATCCACCTGGCCACCTGGCGGGTGCGCGCGCGCGAGCTCGGGCTGTCGGCCAACATGCTGGCCACGACCTTCCCAGGCGCCGTGGGCGAGGTCTTGGGCCTGGACATTGACATGGTGCTGCAGCAAGACCCGATTGACTGGTCAGCCCAGGTGCCGGGGCGCTCTCTGTTGTAGGGTGTTTTCATTGGTAAATGCCAATGAAAACAGGGGTGTTTAAGCGTAGCCCGGGCGTGGTTCAAAACCGGGTAACACGTCTTCCGGTAATTTTCAGTTTGCAACGACCTTGTTGACTGCGCAAGCAAATGCTCAAACATCGCGGACACTCTCTCCTTTTGCCGTAGAAGTGAGTCCCAGATGAAGAGCCCCGTGAGCGTTGCCGCCAACATGTCCGCCAACGAGCGCAAGTCCTTGGGTACGTTGGCGCTACTCAAAACACAGCAAGTTACTGATCTGGCAGATCAGCAGGGCGTAAGCCGCCAATTCGTCCACCGACAAAAAAACATGGTGGTGCAGGCAATCGATCAAGCGTTTGCAGCCAAGGCTACCGACGTCTTATTTCACTTGCCGGTAACGCCGCAGTGGCTCGATCAGCTGATGCTATCCCTGACCCTGACCTGCAAAAGTTCTTGCCGCGGCGTGAAAGAATTTATGCGCGATTTGCTTGACGTATCTGTCAGTGTCGGTACGGTTCATAGCCGCCTCCAGGGTGCCGCTGCTCAGGCTGGTGTGATCAATCTTGCCCAAGACCTGTCGCGCATTCACGTGGGCCTGCACGACGAAATCTTCCAGGGCTCCATGCCCGTACTCGCCGGCGTGGATGCGGCCTCAACCTACTGTTATCTTTTGGCTGCGGCTGAGCACAGGGACGCAGACACCTGGGCCATCCACCTGCTTGATGTCTGCAAGCAGGGATTCAATCCGCAGCACACCATCGCGGACGCAGGCCAAGGACTGCGTGCTGGCCAGAAAGTGGCGTTGCCCGGCACGCCTTGCCATGGTGATGTCTTTCACATTCAGAAGCAGTGCGAGAGTCTGGCCAATGTGCTGGCTCGCCGGGCCAAGGGTGTCATCTCCAGACGCAAGGCACTGGAGACTGAAATGGCCCGGGCCAAAGAGATTGGCTGTGGCAATACGTTATCGAGGGAGCTGACGCTTGCGCGTCAGGCCGAGCAGCACGCGAGCCGACTGGCCAAAGATGTGCGAACGCTGGTTGCTTGGTTGAGTCATGACATTTTGGCGCTGGCAGGTCCTGATTTGGCCGGGCGAAGAGTACTGTTCGATTTCATCGCGGCCGAGCTGCACCAGCGTGAACACTTGGACGCAGCCCGGATTCGTCCGGTGCGCCGGGCGCTGGAGAATCAACGCGACGATTTGCTGGCGTTCGCCGCCATATTGGATGCCAAGTTGGAGACAATCGCGCAGAACAGCAAGGTCTCTATCGACTTGGTGCGCGATGCCTGCTTGCTGCAACGAAGGGCTGCGCTGTCGTCCTCCTATTGGCAGCGCTGGAATCAACTGCACGACAAGCTCAGTGAGAAGTTTCAAGGCGTGCTCGACGCCGTGGTGCAGGCAATGAAGCACATCCCCCGGGCCAGCTCAATGGTTGAAAACCTCAACTCACGGCTGCGTACCTACTTCACCTTGCGTCGCCAACTGGGCACGCCATACCTGGGTCTGTTGCAGTTCTTCCTGAACCACCGCACCTATGCGCGCAGCCGCTGCCCCGAGCGGGTAGGCAAAAGTCCAGCGCAATTGTTGACCGGAAAAGCCCATCCGCATTGGCTAGAGCTGTTGGGTTTTACCCGGTTCCAGCGGACCTGATGGTGTAGCTGAAGAGCAAAACGCCGCCTCAGACCCCTATTTAGAAGTCATATTTGACCCGCTTTTTGGGTCGGAAATCCCGCGCCTGTGTTACCCAAAAACGGCACTTTTTGAACCACGCCCCTTTTGGTATTCTTCGAAAAGTGCGCTGACGCGTTTATGGTCGGCCCGGAGCATTGCAGTGGCCTGCGGTGCGCTTGGTGCGTGGGTTGTCTTCTTATTTGTCGATGCGGTCGCTGAGGTTGCCATGGTTTGGTCCTTTAAGGTTGATGTTGCAAAAGTTAGGGCGTGAACAAAGCGATCAAACTGATGATCGGGATCGGCACGCGTTCGCATGATGTAACCATTACGAGTTCACGTCTGTGCGAAAAATAACAGAGAACAGGGATTTCTCGTGACGAAATTTAGTTGTGAAAAGAGGAAGATTTGGCGATCAATGGCGAAGAAATTCGATGACATCGGCAATGAGGCGGACCTTTTGGCTGGCGAACAGTCCATGCGGAGCGTCGTACTCCATCAGCGTCGCCTGCGCGCAGGTCAGACGCAACGGATCGGGTTGCGCCATACCCTACAACAGCAGGGAACCAATACCGATCAGCAGCGCAACCACCACCAGCGTTGTGATAAAACGCGCCTCCATGAAGCCGCGCATGGTCTCTGCGACGCATTGCCAAGCGAACAGCCCGCTGTACGATTCCCGGCACAGGTCCAAGTGCTCCCTCAGACCCGCCAACTCCATTGGCGATGTGTCCGCGGTATCGCCAAACGATGCGGTGCTCCAGGACGGGGGGGGCAATAAAATGAGGGGTTCTTCATCGATTCCACTGTTAATTTTCATTCACTCCAGCAGAATCCAGTTTTAAAAATTGATTGACCGAGCCATGAAAGACACCGCGCTGT
>NZ_JAAFHA010000038.1 GCF_010365055.1 Rhodoferax sp. | reverse complement strand
GTTTGAGCAACGCCTTCCCCGAGCTCACCAACGACGCCGGGCGCGGCGCCCGCTTCGACCTGCGCGCCGTGCCACTGGAAGAGTCCGGCATGGCCCCCAAGGAAATCTGGTGCAACGAGAGCCAGGAACGTTACGTGCTGGCGATCGCGCCCGAGTCGTTGGCGCTGTTCACGGCACTGTGCGAACGCGAGCGCTGCCCCTTTGCTGTGGTGGGCGTGGCGACCGACGAGCGCCAATTGGAACTGGTTGACGCGGGCAAAGAGTCGCCAGTCAACATGCCGATGAACGTGCTGCTGGGCAAACCGCCCAAGATGCACCGCGACGTCAAAACAGTGGCGCGCACCTTTGCGCCCGTCAACCTGACCGGTGTCGATCTGCAAAAAGCCTGCATCGACGTGCTGGCTAGTGCGACCGTGGCGTCCAAGCGTTTTCTGATCACCATCGGCGACCGCACCGTGGGGGGCTTAAGTCACCGCGACCAGATGGTCGGACCCTGGCAGGTGCCGGTGGCGGACTGCGCCGTGACGCTGGCCGATTTCAAGGGTTTTACCGGTGAGGTCATGAGCATGGGCGAGCGCACGCCGCTGGCGAGCGTGAACGCGCCGGCCAGCGGGCGCATGGCCGTGGCGGAAAGCATCACCAACTTGCTGGCCGCACCCATTGAGCTGCCCCGCGTCAAGCTGTCGGCCAACTGGATGGCGGCCTGTGGCGAGCCGGGCGAAGACGCCGCGCTCTACGCCACGGTGAAAGCCGTTGGTCTGGAGTTGTGCCCGGCGCTGGGCATTTCCATCCCGGTCGGCAAAGATTCACTCTCGATGCGCACGCAGTGGAAAGACGAGGAGGGCGCCAAGAAGGTGACGTCGCCGGTGTCGCTGATCGTGACCGCCTTTGCCACGCTGCCTGATGTGCGCGGCACTTTGAGCCCGCAATTGAATGCGCTGGAAGACACGACGCTGCTGCTGGTGGACCTGGGGCGCGGCCAAAACCGCATGGGTGGCAGCATGCTGGCGCAAACGCTGGGTCAGATGGGCGACGAAGTGCCGGATCTGGACCATCCGCAAGACCTGGTGAACCTGGTCAAGGCCGTGAACGCCTTGCGCGCGCAGGGGCAAATTCTGGCCTACCACGACCGCAGCGACGGCGGCCTGTTTGCGGCTGTGGTGGAGATGGCGTTCGCCGGCCACATCGGCGTGGCGCTCAATGTGGACATGCTCGTGCTGGAGGGCGACGGCATCTCAGACAGCCGCATGGACTATGGCGATGCCAAGAACTGGGCCGGCCAGGTCAGCGGTCGGCGCGAGGAGCTCACGCTCAAAGCCCTGTTCAGCGAAGAGCTGGGTGTCGTGCTGCAGGTGCGCGCCGCGCAGCGCAACGAGGTCATGCAAACCCTGCGCGACCATGGCTTGAGCAAATACAGCCACGTCATCGGCAAGACCCGCCCGGTTGACTCGACCATCCAGGGCGGTGTCGGCCAAGTGCAGGTCTGGCGCGACGCAAAGCAAGTGTTCAGCGCCAAGTTGCAGGACCTGCACCAGGTTTGGGACGCGACCAGCTGGAAGATCTGCCAGCAACGCGACAACCCGGCCTGCGCCGAAGCCGAGCACGCTGCTGCGGGTGACCCGCTGGATCCGGGTTTGCATCTCAAATTTACAGAAAATCAGGCGCTAGCCCTCGCGGAATATGCGCAAGCAGCTACTGAATCCGTAGCAAGCATGGCAAGCCCGGCGCTCATGCTGACGCGCCCCAAAGTGGCGGTACTGCGCGAGCAGGGTGTCAACTCGCACGTCGAGATGGCCTACGCCTTCACCGAGGCCGGGTTCGAAGCCTTTGACGTGCACATGACCGACCTGCAGAGTGGCCGCGCCAAGCTGGCCGACTTCCAAGGTGTGGTGGCGTGCGGCGGCTTCAGCTATGGCGACACGCTCGGTGCCGGCATCGGCTGGGCGCGCTCCATCACCTTCAACCCCGTTTTGGCGGAGCAGTTCAAGGCCTTTTTTGGCCGCAGCGACACCTTCGGCCTGGGCGTGTGCAACGGTTGCCAGATGTTTGCCGAACTGGCCGACATCATTCCCGGCGCCCAAGATTGGCCGCGCTTCACCACGAACCAGAGTGAGCGCTTCGAGGCGCGGCTCTCGATGGTGGAAGTGCTGGACTCCCCGTCCTTGTTCTTCAAAGGCATGGCGGGCAGCCGCTTGCCCATTGCCGTGGCGCACGGTGAGGGTTTTGCCAACTTCAAGCACCGCGGCAATGCCAACACGGCCATTGCCGCCATGCGCTTTACCGATAACCATGGTGGCGCGACCGAGGCCTACCCATTCAACCCGAACGGCAGCCCCGGCGGTTTGACGGCAGTGACCACAGCAGACGGCCGCTTCACCGCGATGATGCCGCACCCCGAGCGGGTGTTTCGCAACATCCAGATGAGCTGGACCAACGGCGACCCGTCAGCTCTGAGCCCGTGGATGCAGCTGTGGGTGAATGCGCGCAGGTGGGTGGGGTAATTAGAGACGCCGCCAGTCAGCCGCCAACCTGAATGAAGCCTGGGTTCGTCACGGCTGTCGCTCTCTCGGCGTTCATGAATTGGGCGCCGGCAGCCACTTACAGCTACCCGGCGGCGTCGGAAGAAATGTACGCGTTTGAGCTGCTCAACCGTGAGCGTTCTCACTGCGGATTTGGCCCGTTGCGACAGAGTGCCGAACTCGATAGCGCCGCAAAAAGCCATGCCGCCTGGCTCTTTGTCAATCATGCGCAAGGGCATATGCAAAGGCCGGGCACGCCCGGATTTACCGGCGTCGCGCCTTGGGATCGCGTGATTACGGCCGACTATGGTCCGGATTTTTCATTTGAGTCCACTGAGGTGCAGGTGTTTCACAGCGGCATCGAGCAAGGCTCTGGCGCCAATGCGGTCAGAAGCCTGCTGAACGCCCCTTATCACCTGGTGAACATGCTGCGCGGTTACCGCGAGGTGGGCATCGGCGTGAAGGAAAAGATTGATCTGGGTCTGATGAATGACAACCAGAACATCGTCAACATCGTCCTGGCGGCAAAGAACAGTGAGGGCTTCCAGGTCGAGAAGGCCGCTTCGGTTCGCACCTACCCCTGCGAAGGCTCCGTCGGCATGGTGCGTTCACTCAGGCATGAAACGCCCAATCCGTTTCCTGGACGCGATCTTTTCGCGCATCCAGTGGGCGCCTCGATTGCGGTGGTGGCCGGGGCAGGCAAGAGTTTGACCATTTCCAGCGCCAGCGTGGTCAATGCAAAGACGGGCGCGAACGTGCCGATCCTTGCGCCTGTCACCGGCTTGATCGATCGGAACGCAACGGCTGACAATAAAATCGTTGAAGACAACGAGGGATTCATTTCGACCAGCACACCGCTGGAGGCCAACACGCTGTATCAAGTCACCTTGAGCGGAACCCTGGGTGCCACCAGCTTTTCTCGTCGCTTCACCTTTACGACGGGTGATGCGAAGTTTTGAGCCCACGTGCCGTCAAGCGCGGCGCCACGTCCTGGGTTCTGCCACTGGCCGTACCGCACTGCCTGCCTATTGGCACAGACCCAGAATCCGTTCCTGCTGTGAGCACTGCTTTGCCGACCGCGCCTTCACCAGCGTTCTGGGTTTCAATTCCCCGGCAATACAGGCCCTGATCTCGCGCGCCGTCGGGGCATAGTAAAACCAGCCGCGACCCAGCTCGGGGAGCGCCAGCGCAACCTCGCGCCATTTTGGATGTCCTTTTTCTTGCAGCATCGAAAAGTTTTGGCACAACGAACGCGCCAACTGCCGCAGGTGGGTCTCCGTGTCTTTCAGCTGGAAATCGTAGGTCACGAGAAAGGCCTTGACGGCCAGCCCGGGGAGATCAGCCGTGAGCAGATTGGGGTAATTGCTGACACGCACATTGGCCGGAAAATAGGTCTTGAGTGCTGCTTCGCTGGACGGGTGCTTGGGATCAAACTTGAGAAGCTTGATGAGTTGACGCGACTCGGGCTTCATGTCAACGAGCAGTTTAGCGGGCTGACCGGCAACGACCGCGACCACGTCAACCGTCTTGTCCGTCACCAGCTTGGCCAGCGCCTCCTCGTTGGAAAGGAAGCTCACGCTGGCGTCCGGCATGGGCTCGCCAAACATCAAACGGTAGAGCGTCGCCGAAGTCAAGGCTGTGCCGCTTCCGGCCTCACCGGCGTTGATCCTGGCATTCTTGATTTCGTGGATGAAGTTACGCTCGGAGTCGGCACGCACAATGAAGTAGATTTCCTCGTTGTAGAGCGGCATGATCACGCGCAGCGGCCGGATCAAGCTACTCGCCGCTGCGTTTCCGCCCGCTGCGATGTCGATGTAGGACTGGTAGACATCCGACTGAACCAAGGCCAGCTTGACACCTGGCTCGTAGCGCAAGCGTCGAACGTTCTCTGCCGATCCAGCCGAGGGCACCGCATCGAGATTGATGTCGGCCAAGGGCGCAATCAGTTGGGACAGATCGCGCCCGATCTTGATGTAGGTGCCGCGCTCGGACGCTGTCACGATTTTGTAGTCGACTGCGGCGCCCGCCGTCGACATGTGGCACAGCATTGCCGCCGCAAGCAGCGCGCTGAGGACTATTTTCTTCATGCTATTACTTCTCCTGTGTTGGACCTGGATGGCACAGCCCAAGCGCTGCAACGGCTTGCGGACATTCGTCAAATAGGGGTGGATCTTGTCGGGTTGTCACCTCGGCAGAAGACGCCGACGGCAGGCGAACAGGTAACGCGGTGCCCACAGTCGCAGGCACCGGCGACGGCGTCTTTGCAGCTGCGACAGTGCCGGTCGCGCGCGTGGGTGGCGTGTCTGTGGGTGACACCGCCGTGTCAATTTTTTTCACCTCGACGGACGGCATCGACCTTGCGGGCGTCGGCGCGGTGGACACGGCTGGGGCAACTTGCTGCACGTCTTGCAGCGGCCCAGGTTGCCCGGAGCGCCCGTAGTAATAGACAAACGCGGCAAGCAGCGTCAACACCAGCACAGGCACTGCAACGAGCGTGCCGCGTCGCGACCCAGTCGCCCTTCCACGCATTTCGGGCGAAGCTGCCTCATCCATGGGTAGCGCAGCCGGCGGCCCCGCGACGCTGCTACTGTTAAGCGCTGGATAGGTGCGCTGATTCTCAAGAGTTGTCAACGCAAGCGGGGCATTGAGTCCAGGCGCCGCAGGCGAAGTGAATTCGGCACCGCATTTGTAGCAGTTCGTCGCGGCTCGGTCGTCGATTGCACCGCACTGCTCGCAGGGTTGCAGGTTGAGTTGCGAGCCACAGTCGTTGCAGAAACTGGCGCCTGCGGGATTGAGGTGCCTGCAGAAGAGGCACTGCAGAGGGGCAATCGACGGCATCTCGTGTAACTGACGTTCAGACAGCGGTCGAAGTTGCGCCCAAGCCAAAAAGAATCCTGGTTGGCATGGTGAGCGCTCAAGGAAGTGGGACGTACTGGTGCTTCATCGCTGATGATTAAAGGCAAAGAAAGGAGCCCAGCCCTTGAGAATAATCAAGGTCGGGCCAGCGTCATGGGCGCCAACGGCTCTGAGTCGACGTGCCGCAGGTCTTTCGCCAGGTCGCGAATCGCGATCTCATCCAGCGTTTCTTTGTCCAGTAAGGCACGCGCACCGCGTTCCAGCACTTGAAGATTGGCGCTCAGAATGACCGTGGCATGCTCAAATCCGTTCATCACGATGCTGCGAATCGCCGCGTCGATATGGGCTTGCGTTTCTTCCGACAGGCGCGCACCTTGCGGCAAGAGGCCGGGCGGCAGATCAAGCATCTGCTGGCGCTGCGGCTCAAAGGCGACAAAGCCCAGGTCTTCGTCCATGCCATAACGGGTGACCATGTCGTGGGCGATGTCGCTGGCTTTGGCCAGATCATCGGCCGCACCGGTTGACAGCACGCCGAACACCAGTTTCTCGGCGGCCCGCCCTGCCAGCAGCACCGAGACTTTTTGCTCCAGTTCGGGCCGCGTCATCAGGTAGCGGTCTTCGGTTGGGCGCTGAATGGTGTAGCCCAATGCGCCAATGCCGCGCGGGATGATGGACACCTTGTGTACCGGGTCGGTACCCGTTTGCGCCAACGCGACCAGGGCATGGCCCATTTCGTGGAAGGCCACCGCCTCGCGCTCTTTCGGGTTGAGCACGCGGCTACGGCGCTCCAGTCCCGCCACAATGCGCTCCACCGCCGCTGTGAAGTCCGGCAAGCTCACCTGATCAGCCTTGCGCCGGGTGGCGACCAGCGTCGCCTCGTTCACCAGGTTGGCCAGATCGGCGCCAGTGAAACCTGGGGTCAGCGCCGCCACCTCTTCAATATTCAACGCCGCGTCAAGTTTGATCTTGCGCACATGCACCTTGAGGATGTCAATGCGGCCTTTGCGGTCGGGCCGGTCGACCAGCACCTGGCGGTCAAATCGACCGGCCCGTAAGAGCGCCGGATCCAGGATTTCCGGCCGGTTGGTGGCCGATAAGATGATCAAACCGACGGAGGAGTCGAAGCCATCCATTTCCGAGAGCAATTGGTTCAGCGTCTGTTCCTTTTCGTCATGGCCACCCAGGCCGGGGAAGGCGCCGCGGGCGCGGCCCAGCGCATCAAGCTCGTCGATGAAGATGATGGCCGGCGCCATGGCGCGCGCCTGTTCAAACAGATCACGCACGCGCGCTGCGCCCACGCCGACAAACATCTCGACAAATTCACTGCCTGAGATCGAAAAAAAAGGCACGCCCGCTTCACCCGCGACGGCCTTGGCCAACAAGGTTTTGCCGGTGCCGGGCGGCCCCACCAGCAACACGCCCTTGGGGATATGCGCGCCAAGGCGTCCGTACTCCTGGGGATGCTTGAGGAAATCGACCACCTCTTCAAGTTCGTGGCGTGCCTCATCGACCCCGGCGACATCGGCAAAGGTGATGCCGGTGTTGGTCTGCATGTAGATCTTGGCGCGACTCTTGCCAATCGACAAAAAGCCGCCCATGCCCTGCTTGCTGGCAAAGCTGCGAAACACAAAAAACCACAACCCAAAAAAAACCAGAACCGGCACTATCCACGAGAGCAGGTCGCGCAAGAGCGTGTTATCCACCGCCCGGGTGTAGGGGACGTTGAATTTTTCCAGGCGCGCCGCCAATGCGGGCTCGACGCGCACCGCTGCCAGCGTGGTCTTGCTGCCGTCTGGTGTTTTCAGCCGACCAATCACCGTGCGCTCGGAAATCGTGACGTCGGCGATGCGCTCTTCAGTGAGTGCCTTTTCGAACTCGCTGTAGGGCACAGTTTGCACCTGATTGGCGCCTTGCCAGAGGTCTTGCAGCAGAAGCAGCAACACCAGCGCAATCAACCAATAGCCAACATTCCAGGAATGCTTCTTGTCCAATTCATGCTCCCAAGCCGTGCCATTTGAGACCGTCAGGCTACGCTGAGCATTTGGCGTGCCCATGACAAATCTCAAATGACCTGTTGTCAGACGTTTCTAGCATCCCTACGTGAGACTCTGGTGTTGCCCCGACCTTTTGTGGAAGGATAAGAAATGGCACGACTATCAAGAATTCTGGCACCGGTGTCAGTCGGTCGGGTGGACCTGCAAGCGGTTGTTCGCCTTCTTGTGTGGATGGCGTTGGACTGATGGAACGCATGGCGTTTTCGGTGAGTCCCGAGGTCAATCTACTGACCCGTCTGCTGGCGCGTCTGCAGCCCCACTTTGACATTCCTTTGCGGCTGGTCTTGTGGAACGGCGCGCAGCATGATCTAGGGACTGATCCGCTGGTGACAGTGAAACTGTCTGGGCCGCGCGCGTTGCGACATTTTCTACCCCCCAGCCTGGATAACCTGGCCGACGGCTACGTCAATGGACATTTTGATGTGCTGGGCCGGGCGCAGGATGTTGTGGATGTCGCATCCAGGCTGGCCCAAATCGGCGTGCCGATGCGGGGGCGCTTCGGGCGCCTGTTCAATCCCGCGCGTCACGACCGGGCGCGGGATGCGCACGCCATTGAGCAGCACTACGATGTTTCCAATGACTTCTATCGCCTGTGGCTGGACGAGGCGATGGTCTATTCCTGCGCCTACTTTCCGAACCGCAGCGAGACACTGGCCGCGGCACAGACGGCCAAGCTGGATCACATTTTGACTAAGGTCATGCTGCAGCCCGGTGAGCGGCTGCTTGATATCGGTTGCGGCTGGGGTGCCTTGGCCCTACGGGCTGCGCAAAAGTATGGCGCGAAGGTGGTGGGCGTGACCCTGTCAACGAACCAACATGCGCTGGCGTGTGAGCGCGTCAAGCAGGCGGGTCTGTCCGGGCAGATTGAGATCAAGTTACAGGACTACCGTGATATTGACGAGCGCGATGGGCTGTTTGACAAGATCACTTCGGTGGGCATGTTTGAGCACGTCGGACTCCTGCATCTGCCGTCCTATTTCGGCAAGATCAATGCCCTACTCAAGGATGGCGGGTTGGTGCTGAACCACGGCATCACGTCGACTGATCCAGACAGTGGGGAATGTCCTCTGGGGGCTGCCAGCTTCATTGAAAAATACGTGTTCCCGAATGGTGAATTGCCCCACGTGAGCCTGGCGCTCAAGGACATGCAGAGCGCCGGCCTGGAAGCGCTTGATGTGGAGTGTTTGCGCCGCCATTACGCCCGAACGCTGGCCCTGTGGTCGGAAAACTATGAGAGTCAAAGTAACGCCATCCGCGCCACGGTCAGTGAGACCACGTATCGCGTCTGGCGCATTTACCTGGCGGGTTGCGCGCAGGCGTTTGCGCAAAATTGGGTGTCGATCTACCAAGTGCTGGCGTGCAAGACCGGCGCCAGTGAGGGGCTCAATCCAACACCCTGGTCACGCGCCTACATGTACCAGAACAGTCACTCCAATTGAGAATTCTCAAACCATTCAGGCGACGGCTGACTATAGTGAAACCGTACTTCGTAAGGAACGCTGGAAGGCGTGCCGACCGGGTACGTTGCTGGGGGGTTCAAGCAATTGAGCCGAGTCTTGATGCTCCACATCAAGACGGATGAGGACGTCCCCAGACGCGTCAGCCTGACACACTGACCTGGGTTCCTCGCCACCACCGCCAGCCCCTTAAAAGGCTGGCGGGTCTTTTGATGGGTGCAGCAGTCATTCACCCCAGTGGGCTTGTGACAAGGCCTGAATGAAGCCCGACAACCCTTCTTCTGGCAAATGGTCAATGCCCGCAGCACCGGCACGCCCACCTCCGCCAAACTTGCGACACAAAGCAGCCGCACCGCTCGGCGCTGACAGCGGCGCACGCACGCTGACCAGGAAGCCACCAGAGCTCTTGGTCTTGAGCACCGCGTGCGCCTGGGCGGGTTGGGCGTTTGCATATTGATTGACCAGGCTGCCCATCACACGCCGACTCCAGGGCTCGTCGGGCAGCACATAGACGCGGGTCTGTGCATCCTGCCAGTGCGGGGTCAGGGTGGTCGCTTGGCGCAGGTCGGTTTGCCGTCGTGCTTCGAGTTCCTGCCCGATCGACTCGTGGTCCAGCAAGGCGAATGGGTCACGGTAACGAATCAGTAGCGCGTACAGCTGTGCCGGCGCAATCAACACATCTTGCGCGCTCTCGCCGTAGGCGTTGTAGTTGATCGCCTCGCCCAGGGTCCGCAGGCGGCGCCGCTCCTCAACCCCCAAGCCCATTCGGGCCGCCCGCGCATCAGCCACCTGCGTCAGGTTGTCGCCATAGGCACCGACCAATGCCCAGGCAGAAAACAGGCCGCCCAGATATCGGTCCACCAGCAGGCTGGTACAAATATCGCTGGCGCTGTCAATATGTGCTTCCAGCAAGGGATGGGTCAGTGGATGCTGCGCCAACGCATCGGCATCGTGGTGATCAAAATAGCGCACCCTGACGCCAGCTTCAAGCAGGTGCAGCAGGGCCGGCCGGTTGCGCCGCAGCGACAAGTCGAGCACCAGGACCTGGTCGCCCTGAGCTGCCTGCACCTTTTGCAGCAGTTCGATCTCGCGTTTCAAGCCGGTAATCAGGCGCGCTGACCGCGGCTCGTGCAGGCGCCACTGCACCAGCGCACACAAGCCATCAGCATCGCCATTGCAGACGTCGATGTGCATCGTCATTGACACCTCACTCCTGTTCTTGGGACTCCTGCTGCCTGCGAAATTTATTATCAAACCAGGCCGACTGACTGGCCTTGCGCAAAGTCAATGCCCTGTCATGGCGACCTTTTCGCCAAACGGGCGTTGCTCAATATCGGGCTTCGCGTCTTTTGAGAATTCTCAAAGTGGGCGCAGTAGGAGTCACTATCCTTGCGTCGAGCACAGCTATGGCCGCGACTCAGTGACCAGAAGGAAACTTGCATATTCAAGAGGTAGAACATGAAGCATCAGCACACCGAGCATCGCGCCACGACTGACCTTGCGGCGAAGAAAAAACCGGTTCGTTCAAAGACAACGGGTGATGGCGAGAGCCAGGTCGGTCTCAAGGCCACGGCGCCCGGGACGGACCGTGACGAATTGATTCGCCAGACCGCCTACTCCTTCTATGTGGCGCGCAGCTATGTCGGCGGGCATGAACTTGAAGACTGGTTGCAGGCCGAAGCAGAGGTTGACCAGATGACAGCCAGAAATGGGGGCGCCCAGTAGTCTTTGGCTTGAGCCCCCTTGGAGATACACATTCATGTCCACCATCCCGCTGAATCTGATCTACGTCGCTGACTTGGCCCGGATGAACGATGCCCGGGCAGATGAACAGACCTTGCTGGCTGGCGCCGATGCGGGCTGCATTGCCCAAAACGTTTACCTGTTTTGCGACGCGATGGGCTTGGTCACTGTGGTGCGAGGTCTGATCGCCCGGCGGCGCCTGGCAATGGCGCTTGGTACGCTAGGAATGGGCCCGAAGAAATTTGCCAATCTCTTCAAAGGCTTCCTGACCTTCGGGCAAGTCCGGGTGATAGATCTGCCAGACATGAACCATGTGGCGCCAAGTCTGAAAGGTGACCGGTGAACCGGCAGCCATAGCCTTGTTGACGTAGCGGCGGCTGTCGTCATACAGCATTTCCGACTCGCTGGCATGCACCAGTAAGGGCGGCAACCCGGACAGATCACCAAAGACCGGGGAAAGCACCGGGTCGCTGGGGCGCTGGCGATTTTGCAGCCAGGTGGCCCATAGCAGCACGGTGCGGGGAATCCTGGTCAGCGGCTTGAACAACGGCCCCAGCATCGGGTCGGTGCTGAGATTTCTTTTCAGGCTCGGGCTGCCAAAGGAGGCATCGGTGGCAGGCGACAGGGCCACGGCGGCGTTGGGCGCGCGCAGGCCCTGGTCGCGCACCCAGGCGATCAGGGACAGGGTCAGGTTGCCACCGGCAGAATCTCCCGCGACAAAAATGGCGCTGGCAGCCTCTGGACCGGCGGGCCCATGGTCGAGCAGCCAGCGGTAGGCGGTGCGGCAATCCTCAATGCCCGCCATGCGCGGGTGTTCCGGCATCAAGCGGTAGTCGACGGCCAACACCGCGGCGTTGGCCACTTCGGAAAATTTACGCGTCAGTCGGCGGTGGCTCTTGGGGCTGCCCATGGTGTAGGCCCCGCCATGGATGTAGAGCAAGCGTCGGCGACTGTCGACACCGGCCGCCAGCACCCATTCCGCCGGCACACCCGCAGCGTCGACAGCGATGAGCCGGGTGGTCGGATCGCTGTCAGGGAACAGGTTGTCCATGTAGTTGCGCAGCAGCGCCAGTTGCTGCTTGCGGGGTGTGCTCTTGAGCGTGGCGGCAATGCCCCCGAGCGAGGCCACCACTGCCTGATGCGCTGCGCTGGGCGCCGCGTCGATCAAATGGCGCTGACCGACGGACTGGTCAAAAGCGCTCAGGTCAGCGCCCTGCAAATAGAAGGCGCCGATGGCCCAGAGGGCCACGACCAGCGCCAGCGCCCACAAGAGTATTTCAGTCACTTCAGATTTACTTGGTGGTCTTGCTGTTCTTCGGGTAGCCCAAGCGGGCCAGCGCTTGTTTCACGCGCGCATCGAAGGCGTCACTGACGCTGTTGATGCTGTCGTCGACCACTCTGCTGGCGTCATTGATGCGATGCTTGAGCATATCGGCGTTGCTGTCGATGGTGCCGCGCGCCTGGGATTCGATCTTCTCGCCGGCCTTGACCAGCGCCTCAAAGGCTTTCTCGCCTTTGGTCCCGGTCGAGGTCGTGACTTTGGCCAGTGCGCCCAGACCCGCGAGCCAAATGGCGCGCTGTGAATCGACCAGCTTGAGTGAGGCATCCCGCGTCAAGTGCACAACCGAGCTCACTTTTCTGCGGCCTTGCGTGGCCACCTGTTTCAGGGTGGCGGTCTTGGCTGGCGGATGCAGTCTGGTTTTTGCCGCTGGGGCTTTCGACTTTGGTTTGCTGACTGCTTTGACGACAGTTTTTTTGGCGGCGACAGTTTTGTGCGCCAGGGTCTTTGCAGTTTTGGTTGCAGTCTTCTTGGCAGTGCTTGCGGTGTTGGAAGCCATGAAAAATCCCCTTGTTGAGTGATGAACCTGGCCACCAATTGCATGCATGGCGGCATTGCATTATTAAGTATCCCTCAGCTTCTCTAGGGAAGACACCTTAACCTCGGATCAGCCGACTGACGAGTTCACCGGCCGCTTGGGATAGAAGGTGATGGGCACTTCGCCCGGCGCTGGCGCGAGCGACTTGATGGTTTGCTGCAATACCGAATTCTTGATCGTGCCCATGACATGCATTTCACACGGTTTGCAGTCAAAACGCAGGGTGAGCTTGTCGCGACCGTTAATGAGTTGCAGTGGCTCGGCCTTGACCGTGCCTTGCACGCCGACCACGCCCTTGGCTTGTTTGGGGCACAAGCTCAATGAAAAACGCACGCAGTGCTTGGTGATCATCAGGCTGACTTCACCCAGTTCCTGCGCCGCTTCAAAAGCGGGCGCAATCAGCTTGACGCCGTGGCGGGCGTAAAAGGCATGGGATGCCTGGTTGAAGACATTGGCCAGATAGCTCAATGTGTCTTCAGGGTAGGGTACGGGCGGCTCCACGGCAGCGGTGCGTGGCAGTCGCCTGAAGGCCTTGGCGCGTTCCGCTTCCAGAGCCTCCAAAGCGTCCCGGCGCAACGGGTTGAGGACGGACGGGGGCACAAACCAGGCTTGTGAAAAGTCAACCTGCACCGACAGCGCCGTAAAAATGCTGTTGCCCATTTTGCTGAGGTGCTCACGCAGGCTTGCGTTGGCTGCTTCCTTGTCCTTGGCCAGTGTGCGGGTCAAAGTTGCTCGGGCAGTGGCCGTCACGCCGTCTTCGTCGGTCAGGCTCAAGGCCAGGCCTTGTGGTGTATCTGCCAGTTGCAGCCAAACGCCAATGCGCCGGTCGCTTGATTTTTTCTCCAGGCCGCGCACCCACTCGGTATCGCGGTTGCGGTTGACTTCCACGCATTTGCGCAGGTCTTTCAGACCACTCAAGGCGTCCTTGGGAAACACGCGCCAGCGGCCCTTGGCAGCATTGAGGCTTTCAGCCCGGTTGATGGCCAGGCCGACCAGCTCTTTTTGCAGGTCGTAGTAGCAAAGACCATCGCCGTTGTGCAGCACGGTGTCCGGTTGATCAGTCTCCAGTTCCACCCAGTTGGGGCCGACCTGGGTCACAAAGCCGATGGGCTGGCCGGGGTTCTTGGGCGTGTCAAACGCGCCAATGTCTGCCTGACGGCCCTGCACAAAATAATCGGTGAACTCGCGGTTGAAGTTCTGATTCGGGTCGGGAATGAAGCTGAATGTGGTGCTGCCGCTCGATGAACGTGCCAGCGGCTGCTTGGAGGTCTGGCGCTCGTCAATCAGGGCGTCCAGTAGCTTGCGGTAATGGGCGGTGATGTTTTTCACGTAACCCATGTCCTTGTAGCGGCCTTCAATTTTGAAGCTGCGAATGCCCGCATCCACCAAGGCTGCCAGGTTGTCGCTCTGGTTGTTGTCTTTCATGGACAGCACGTGTTTGTCGTGCGCCACAAAGCGGCCTTTGTCGTCAACCACCTGATAGGGCAGGCGGCAGGCCTGGTTGCATTCGCCCCGGTTGGCACTGCGTCCGGTGTGGGCGGCGCTGATGTAGCACTGGCCGCTGTAGGCCACGCACAGGGCGCCATGCACAAAAAACTCCAGCGTGCAGCGCGCCGGGTCGGTCACGGCACGGATGGCCAGGATTTGCGGCAGGGAGAGTTCGCGCGCCAGCACAATTTGCGACAGGCCCACGTCCTGCAAAAAACGGGCTTTTTCTGGTGCGCGAATGTCGCACTGGGTGCTGGCATGCAGCTGGATCGGCGGCAGGTCGATCTGCAGCAGGCCCATGTCCTGGATGATCAGGGCATCCACTCCCGCGTCATACAGTTGCCAGACCAGCTTGCGCGATGGCTCCAGCTCGTCATCGCGCAGAACGGTGTTGAGCGTGACGAAGACACGGCTGTTGAAGCGGTGGGCATGGCGCGTCAGCCGGGCGATCTCCGTGACGCTGTTGTCAGCATTGGCGCGCGCGCCAAAGGACGGACCACCGATGTAAACGGCGTCGGCGCCGTGGTTGACGGCTTCGATGCCAATGTCGGCGTCGCGCGCGGGGGCTAACAGTTCGAGTTGATGGTCAGGCAGGGACATGAATTTGATTATCCCCGGACCCGATAGCGCCTGCAGCGGCATGGACTAATGGGTTATCGTCAACCCATGATCCATCCAACCCCGGCCCGTGCTGGCACTTCATCGCCCCTGAGGTTCGACGCCGTGGACGCCCTGCGCGGCCTGGCAATGGTCTGGATGACCGTCTTCCATCTCAGTTTCGACCTGAACCAGTTTGGCTACATCAAGCAGGATTTTTACCATGACCCGCTGTGGACCTGGCAGCGCACCTTGATCGTGAGCCTGTTTTTATTTTGTGCCGGACTGGGGCAAGCCATTGCCGTGGCGCAGGGACAGCGCTGGCCACGCTTTTGGCGCCGCTGGGCGCAGGTGCTGGGCTGTGCGCTGCTAGTCACGCTGGGCTCCTGGTGGATGTACCCGCAAAGTTTTATCTACTTTGGGGTGCTGCATGGCATGGCGCTGATGCTGATCATTGCGCGCCTGACGGCGTCTTGGGGAGCGCGTTTGTGGTGGTTGGGTGCTGGCGCAATTGCTTCTCAATTGATAGCTGAGTATGCAATAAATACGTGGGCTACAGCCGAATTATCCAATATTTTCAATTCACCCCAGCTCAACTGGCTGGGTTTGATCACACGCAAACCCATTACCGAAGACTATGTGCCACTGCTGCCCTGGCTGGGGGTGATGTGGTGGGGTGTGGCGGCCGGTACCTGGTTAACGCGCCGTGGCGCCGCCTTGTCATGGCCCCTGCCGGCGGCGTTCAAGCCGCTGGCCCTGCTGGGGCGTTGGAGTCTGAGCTATTACATGTTGCACCAGCCGGTGCTGCTGGGCGGTCTGATGGCCGTCGGGTGGTTGGCAAAATAGCGCAACGAGCTTCTGAGGCTGGCGTTCACGGCGGCAATTCCAAGTGAAATTGCCAAACTTGCAAATACATTCAAACGTTCATTAGAATGAGCGTTTGAAAAATAGATCCTTAAAAAATACACTGTATGAGCAAGTTGCTCGTATTGGAAAAGCCGTCTCCAGCCCGAAGCGCCTGGAGTTGTTGGAACTGCTGGCACAAGGCGAAAAAGCTGTCGAGTTGCTGGCGGCTGAGCTTGCCATCAGCGTCAAACTCACCAGCGCTCACCTTCGAGCGCTCAAGGAGGCGCGCTTAGTCACGTTTCGCCGTGATGGCAAATATGCGATTTACCGCTTGACCGGCAGTGATGTCGCCAGCTTGTTGATCAGTCTGCGCCAGGTGGCTGAAGAGCATTTGCTGGAACTGAAGATGGCGCTTGATCAAATGGTGAGCGATCCCGACAAGCTAACCGCCGTCAGTCGCGACGCACTGCTGGCGCAAGCCCGCAGGGGGGACGTGGTCGTCATTGATGTTCGGCCTCTGACCGAGTTCGAGGCGGCTCACCTGCCTTTTGCACGCTCAATGCCCGTGGCTGAAATTGAGAGGCGACTCCAGGAGCTGCCGCTCGACAAGGAAATCATCGCGTATTGCCGGGGCCCATTTTGTTTACTGTCTGATGAGGCCGTGGTGTTGCTCGGTGCCAAGGGCTACCGGGTGCGCAAGATCAGCGATGGCATCCATGAATGGCAGGCGGCTGGACTGCCGGTCGAGTTTTCGAATTCATCACAACCATTGGTGAAATCATGAAGTGCCGCGAAAGTGGCATGCCGGAAGAAGCGTACTGGGCGAGTTTTTTTGACACCGAGGCGGCGATTGAGACGCTGTTCGGTTCAACGGATGAACCGGGCCATATCCTGAATTTGGCTGCGGCTATGGCACGTTCACGATGGCGGCTGCCCGGCGTACCCGCGGGTTTCACTGCATTGAGTCGGTTGACCTGCGGACGTCTTGTCCTTTTCACTTTTGCCTTCTGGCCAAGCGTTAATCCAACCACTGGAGAATATTGATGAAGACTCTGTTGATTTTCAATCACGAACCTTATGACGGGACCGATGTCGCATGGAACGCTTTGCGTTTGGCGGGCAAGCTGTTGGATGGCGGCAGCGAAGTACGTTTGTTCCTGATGAATGACGCCGTTGATATGGCGCGCGATGCCTGTCGCCCACCGGCAGGCTACGACCAGGATCTGACCGTGATGCTGAAGGCGTTGATTGCGCGGGGCGCGACGGTCAAAGTCTGTGGCACCTGCATGGCGCGCTGTGGCATCTTCAAAAATCAGCCGTATTTCGAGGGCGCCGAGCAGTCAACCATGCAAGCGCTGGCTGACTGGGTGATGGACAGTGACAAAGTCATTTCGTTCTGAATTGCATTCCTTCATGCAATTTGTCATTCGCATTCAAGAAGGTCTCCCTATGTCGAAATCAGCCCACGTCATCGCCGCGACACAACTTGCGCTCATGCTGGTGACGCCAGCATTCGCACAAAACGCACCCGGACCATTGGAGATCAATGGCCAAAAAGTTCTCACTCTGGTGAGTAATGATCCGCCCGGCTTACGCTGTAACAACAACATTCAGGTCGCGGCTGAATTGGCGAATACGTTCAAGATTCCGATCTTGATTTACCCGGTTTCATTCATGCCAGCAGGCACCAAGGCGCCCATCGTGTGGTACGGCGGCGAGAACATTGCCCAGAGCGGGGGCAAACTCAACGGCATGATTTCGTTCACCGAGTTGGCGGATCGATTCGAGGTTGATGGCGTCACCCGGCAGGACAAAACCGGCTTGCTGCTCAGTCCCAAGGTCCACAGCAGCTTTGAAGCCCTGAAAGAAAGCATCAAAGCCAAATGAGGCCATTTTGTGCGCTACCCCAATGAAACCCAGTGGCAAAAATCACAATACAAGAGACTGAGCATGCAAAAAACTGCCCTCATCAAATCATTCAGGCATACCGCGATGGCCACTGCTTTTTTAGCGACCTCCATTCTTTTGCCCAGCGCCGTCTTGGCCCAGATGGACAAGCCCACGACGGATGCCTTGGAGTCTTACTTCGAGTTCGTGGACTACAACAGCGGCACCATCGCTGTTGATCAACTTGCAGCCGAAGACTGGAACAAGCTTTATGTGCTGGATGTGCGCGATGCCGGTCAGTATGCCAAGGCGCACATTCCCGGCGCGGTCAACATCGAGTGGCGCCGCGTATTTGCGGAACGTGCCAAACTGCCCAAAGATAAGACTGTGCTGGCTTACTGCAACACGGGGTCATTCTCGGGGCAAGTGGCCATGGCACTTCGGATCGCTGGATACGAGAATGTGCGCATCCTGCACGGTGGCATGGATGCCTATATCCGTGCTAAAAAATAGTGCCTCTACGCGGCATCAAAGGTGCCGCCATCATTTGATGGCATGTCAATGAATGACTCTTGACGACTCAAACTGCCATTGATGGACCTGTCATAAGCCGCATCGGGGCTGGGGTTCCGTGATTTCTTGGGCCAACAGCTCATTGAAACCGCAGCGGCCGTAAAAAAAGCGGCCGAGGCCGCTTTTATATTAAGGTGCTTGCAGGCTTATTCGATTTTGGCCTTGGCGCGCAGTTCTTCCTGGTACTTGGTCATTTTTTGCTGCTGCAGTTGCTGTGCAATTTGCGGTTTGACGTCGTCAAATTTGGGCAATTGGGCCTCGCGCACATCGTCCAAGCGGATGATGTGGTAGCCAAACTGTGACTTGACGGGGGCCTCGGTCGTCTGGCCCTTGGTCAGCTTGATCAGGGCTTGCGAGAATTCAGGCACGTAGTTGCTGGGGTTCGCCCAATCGAGATCGCCGCCATTGGCGCCAGAGCCCGGGTCTTTGCTGGACTTCTTGGCGATTTCGTCAAATTTGCCACCCTTTTTCAGCTGGGCAATGATGGCTTTGGCTTCGTCCTCTTTTTCAACCAGGATGTGACGAGCACGGTATTCCTTGCCACTGTTGGCGGCTGCGAACTTGTCGTATTCGGCCTGGATGTCGGCATCGGTGACAGGACTGGTTTTTTGATAGTTGGCAAACAGTTCCCGGATCAGCAGCGTTTGGCGTGCCAATTCCATTTGGGTCCTGAAGTCTTCCGTGGTGTCAAGACCCTGTTTTTTGGCCTCTTGCATGAAGATTTCACGTGCAATCACTTCCTCTTTCAATTGCCCCTGCATTTCAGGTGTGACCGGGCGGCCCGAGCGAGCCACTTGCTGGGCCAGCGCGTCCACGCGCGCCAGGGGCACCGCCTTGCCATTGACGATGGCCACGTTTTGGGCCAATACCGTCGGTGCCAGCGTGCTCAAGAGCGCAGCGGCGGCAATGGCGGACAGAAATTTCATTTTCATTCAGGATCCCTGGTTAACAAAGTTTAAAAAAGCGCTCAAACAGTGGGTGCTTGGGCTTCAATGGCCAGCGCGTGCAAGCCGCCCGCCATGAAATCGTGCAGCGCATCATACACAAGGCGGTGTCGCATCACGATTGACTTGCCGGTAAATAAGTGTGAAGTGATTCGCACCCGAAAATGGGTGCCAAAACCGCTGCCGTTGGCGCCGGCGTGGCCGTGGTGCTGACAGCTTTCATCGATCACTTCCAGCGCACTAGGTTGCAGAATGTCGCGCAAACGCTGGTCAAGCAGCTGTGCGGTGGGGACGGTGGCGGGCGTGTCGGTCATGGGGGAGGCGCATGGAGTCATGGGGTTCAGGTCTTGGGCTCGTCGGCTTTGAGGTAGCGCGAAATATAGAAGCCCTGGGCGACGATAAAGACCAGTGGAAACGCATAGCCCCAGAGCTTGAAATTGACCCAGGCTTCGGTGCTGTAGTAGGCCGCCACGTAGGCGTTGATCAGCGACATAAAGAGGCAATACACCACCCAGACCAGGTTGAGCCGCATCCACACCCGATCGGGCAATTCAAGCTGGCTTCCCAGCATCAGCTTGAGGAAGTTTTTCTTCCAGACCCAGACCGCCAGCGCCAGGGCGATGCCCATGGCGGCGTAGAGCACGGTGGGCTTCCATTTGATAAAACGTTCGTCATGCAGTACGAGGGTCAAAGCGCCAAAGATCAGCACCAGCGCCAGTGTGATCTTGTGCATGACCGTGAGTTTGCGGTCCAGCGTGTAGATCAGGCCCATTTGGATCACGGTGGCGGCCATCAGGACGGCGGTGCCGACGTAGATGTCATAGGCCTTGTAGGCGCCAAAAAACAGCAGGATGGGGAAGAAATCAATCAGTATTTTCATGTGGGGTGAATTTTAGCGAGGCTGAGTTCATGCAGTAGCGCAAGCCGGTCGGGGCCGGGCCGTCTTGAAATACATGGCCCAGATGCGCGCCGCAGTCGGGGCAATGCACCTCGGTGCGTTGCATCCCCATCTTGCCGTCCGTCTTGGTCGCCACGGCCGCCTCGTCGATGGGCTGGAAATAGCTGGGCCAGCCGCAATGGGATTCAAACTTGGTACTTGAGTCAAACAAGGGTCTGTCGCAGCAAATGCAGCTGTAAGTGCCGGCTGCCTGGTTGCCTTCGAGCTTGCCAGTGTAGGCTCGTTCGGTGGCTTCATGGCGGGTGACTTCAAACGCCAACGGCTCGGCGCCTTTGGCGGCCAGAAGGGCCTGCCACTGTGCGTCGGTCTTCTCAATTTTGTAAGTCATGGGGATTTCTTTCGGAGGTGGACCGTTATACATTAGTCGTCGCGAGCCTAGCCCACCGTGCGCCAGGCACCAGACCGCGTCACAGGCTGATCAGTCCTCGGTACAGCATGTAAGCCGCCAACAGGTACAAGATGCTCGCAAAGACGCGTTTGAGTTGTTTCACCGGCAAGGTGTGGGCGGCTCGTGCGCCCAGCGGCGCGGTCAGGACGCTGCAGGATGCAATCACCCCCAGCGCCGGCAGCCAGATGTAGCCAAATGAATACAACGGCAGGTTTTGCACACTCTGGCCACTGATGACGTAACCCACCACGTTGGCCAACGCAATGGGGAAGCCAAGTGCAGCAGAAGTGGCTACCGCGTTATGGATGGCGACGTTGCACCAGGTCATGAAGGGCACGCTGACAAAGCCGCCACCGGCCCCGACCAGCCCCGACAGGAAGCCGATGACGCCACCGGCACCCACCAGCCCACCTGTGCCCGGCACCTGTCTGGTTGGCTTGGGCTTTCTGTCCAGAAACATCTGGGTGGCAGAAAAGCCCACGAAGGCGGCAAAGAGCAGCGCCAACCAGGAGCCCTTGAGCAGGGCAAAAACGCCCAGGCTGGCCACGGCGCCGCCCAATATGATGCCCGGCGCCAGGCCCCTGACCAGATCCCAGCGCACGGCACCGCGCTTGTGATGGGCGCGCACGCTTGACAGTGAGGTGAAGAGGATGGTGGCCATGGAAGTGGCAATCGCCATCTTGACCGCAAGGTTCGGGCTCACCCCGCGCCCGGCCAGGATGATCGTGATGAAGGGCACCATCATCATTCCCCCGCCAATGCCCAGCAGGCCCGCCAAAAAGCCCGTGCCCAGCCCTAGAATAGCGAGTTCAACGATCAGGGTTGGTTCAAAAGTCATGCAAAGGGGAGGGGGGGGGAAAGGTGTCTGCAGAGTCACCGGACCGGCATCCTGAACCGGGGTTCAGGTGGGCGAGGTCAGCTGGTCATTGGGTTCATCTAACGCGAGATGATCACGCTTGACTGGCGATATTCCAAGCCCGGGCTCTAAGAGCATTGGTTCAAGGAACTATAAAGCCCGGCGAACACTGCAGACAAGAATATTGTAGAGCTTGAATCGAAATTGTGCACAAAAAAATTCGGCGATCAGAGCAGGCGACCATCTGTGCCCAGCGCGACATCAAGTCGCTCCAGCAACGAAGCCATCAGCAGGTTTTCGTCTGGCGTTGGTTCGCCTTGGGTCGGATTTACTGCCGAGTGAAATGAAGCTGAATGGGCCGGCGCTTGGGCGATGTTTGAGCCCTTGTCGGCCAGATCAAAGGCGAGGTTGAGCGCGGCCAGCACCGCGATGCGATCGCGCGCCCTCACTTTGCCACCGTCGCGAATCTTGCACATGGCGGTGTCAACCTTCTCCACGGCTTCCAGCAGACGGGCGTCGCCCCCATCGGGACAACCCAGCAGATACGCTTGCCCCATGATTTGAACTTCGAGCTGTTTCATTCTGTCCCTTTGTGCGCTTGGCCAGCTGTCGCGTCTGGCAAACGTTGCAGCAGTGCGTCGACCCGGGCGCGGGCCGCACTGAGTCGGGATTTCAGGGAGTCGCGCTCTTGAGACAGGGACTTGACCTGCTCGCTGAGCAAGGTGTTGGTGCGCTGCAGTTCTTCGTAGCGGACGAGCAATCGCTCGACACGCTCGGCGATTTGGTCGATTTGGGAGGGGTTCGACATAGGCCGTCATTGTAGGGTTTGCCGAAGCGCTCGGTTGTAGAATCCACCGCGTTGGTGCTCGCGGTGTGGTTCACACGCCGCAGTTCAACGGGAAGCAGGAGGTCACGCCGTTCGCACTGAGCTTGTCGAAGTGCCGAGCGGTCTGGCTAACCTGCGCTGCCCCCGCAACGGTAAGTGGACGCGTCGCAAGACGCCGCTTCCATCACAGCCACTGAGCGTTTTGAACACGCGCTTGGGAAGGCGATGGAGGTTGCATCCACCAGCCCGGATACCGGCCAACACGGTGGTTGCACGCCTGGCGTGAAACCGTGACGCTCAGGCACCGTCGGGGACGACGGTGAGGGCTTTTTGATGGTTCCATTTCTCAACTATGAAGACTTCTGTATTTTCCAAGCGCGGTCGCGCATCCGTGCGCTTCTGTACGCCTGTTTTGGCTGTTCTGGCGGCTTTTTCTGCCTCTTCGGTGCTGGCTCAAGGCCAGACCGAGGTGCTGTTGAACGAGGTGGTGGTGACCGCTAGCCGCAACGAGCAGTTGCTTGGGTCGGCCTTGCCGCACACCACCGTCATCAGCCGACAAGACATCGAGCGCTCCCAAGCAAGCGACCTGGTCACGTTGCTGCAACGTGAAGCCGGCTTGCAGCGCACTCAAAACGGCGGCATGGGCACGGTTTCCAGCGTGTTTATGCGTGGTGCCCCGTCGCTGCAAACCCTGGTGTTGATTGATGGGGTGCCACAAAACAAGCAGGATTCGTCTGGCGCGGTAAGCCTGGAGCACCTGATGCTTGACAACGTCGAGCGGGTTGAAATCGTGCGTGGCAATGTGTCGGCCATTTACGGCTCAGGTGCAATTGGCGGCGTCATTCAGATATTTACCAAAACGGGCATCGGTGAGCCGTCGGCCAATGTGTCGCTTGAGGTGGGGCCTCGCGCGTCTCGCAAAGTCTCCAGCAGCGTGAGTGCCAGCCTGGGCGCCACATCAATCAGCGCGGGCCTGTCGCGCGTGACCACCGATGGGTTTTCGGCCATTAACACCGAGCAGTTGTCCGGTGCCAACCCGGACGCGGACGGCTATCGCAACACCAGCAGCCATGTGTCCCTGGTGCACAGACTCTCGTCCGAGCACAAATTTGGTTTGCGCTTCATGCAGTCTGAAGGCGACTCCCACTTTGACAACGCTTATGGCGCACCTGCCGACCTTCAGACATCAACAATTCGCTTGAGCCAGACCACGCTGTTCACTGACAACAGCTGGGGCAGCTGGCGCAGCCGTTTGTCGCTCAGCGAGCAGTCGGACAAAAGTACCAGCCATGACAATGGCTTATATGACTCCAACGACGGCTTTACGTCAGGCGCCACAGTACTGAACTGGGTCAATACCCTTGCTATGGGGGGAGACTGGCTGGCGAGTGCGGGGCTGGAGCAGCAACGCCAGCATGTCGACACCCGCAGTGATTCTGCCTATGGCGCGCCCTACAGTCGGGCGCGTGATACCACCGCCGTGTTTGCAGGGCTGGAAGGCAAACTGGGTCGCGGTAATGCGCAACTCAATGTGCGCCATGACAAGGTCGGCGATTTGAGCCAAAGCACTGGTTTTCTTGGCTACGGTTACCCAGTGACGGATCAGCTCAAACTGACGGCAAGCACCTCAAGCGCTTTTAATGCACCGCCGCTGGGTTATCTGTTTGCACCCGGTTACGGCAACCCTTTGCTCAAGCCAGAACGGGCGCGCAGCCACGAACTGGGTGTGCAGTACGAGACGGGCCGCCAGTTGCTGCGTGCGACCTATTTCGACACGCGCATTCAGGACCAGCTGAACTACGATTTCATCACCTCAGCCTTTGCCAACATAGGCCGCACGCGCAATTCAGGCGTGGAACTGTCGTACCGGGGCAGTGTGGGTGCCAGTGATGTGCGCGCAAGCCTGACGGTGCAAGACCCGGTCAATGAGATCACCAATCAGCGCTTGTTACGCCGTGCAGCCACCCTGCTGTCAATGGGCATTTCCTATCCGCTCGGGCCTTGGCGTTTGGGTGCCGACCTGCAATACAGCAGCGACAGGCCCGATGCCTACAGTGATCCGGTCACCTTCGGCACCGTCAACACCACGCTGGCGGCCTATTCGGTGCTTGACTTGTCGCTGGCCTACAAGGTATCGCCCACGGTGCTGCTCAAGGCACGGCTGGACAACGCCACAGATGAAAGCTATCAAACGGTGTATGGCTACAACCAGCAACCGCGCAGCTTGTACCTGGGTGTGACTTGGACCCCCAAGCTTTGATTTGCAGGCGTTGAACTGAACAAAGCATCGCAATGAACCTGACCCAGTCCGACAGTTGGGGTCCCCAGCGCATCGTCTGCCTGACCGAGGAAACCACCGAGTGGCTTTACTTGCTGGGGCAAGAGCGACGCATCGTCGGCATCTCTGGCTACACGGTGCGGCCGCGTCGGGCGCGTGACGAGAAGCCTAGGGTGAGCGCTTTCACCAGCGCCAAGATCGACAAGATCCTGGCGTTAGCGCCGGACTGCGTGCTGGGCTTTTCCGATATGCAGGCCGACATTGCAAGCAGCCTGATTCGCGCTGGCGTGCAAGTGACGGTGTTTAACCAGCGCAGCGTGGCCGAGATTTTCTCGGTGCTGTACCAGGTGGCGGCCATGGTGGGGCAGGGCGAGCAGGGTTTGGCATTGCTGCAAAGTATGCAGCATGATCTGCAAGCCATGCAAAGGCTGGCGGCCCATTTGCCGCGCCGACCCAAAATCTACTTTGAAGAGTGGGATGCGCCGCACATCAGCGCCATCCAATGGGTGTCCGAGTTGATCGGCATGGCCGGGGGTGACGATTGTTTTCCTGAACTGGCGGCCCAGTCGCTGGGCAAGAACCGCATCATTGCCGACGGCTCGGAGATTGTCAGGCGCGACCCCGACATCATCATTGGCTCCTGGTGCGGCAAAAAGTTTCGACCGGAACATGTGGCGGCACGCCCGGGTTGGGGCGAGGTCACGGCGGTGAAGACCGGGCAGTTGTTCGAGATCAAGTCGGCTGACATATTGCAGCCTGGCCCGGCGGCGTTGACCGATGGGGTCGCGCATTTGCATCGCATCGTGATGGCGTGGAGCCAGCAGCATGGCTAAGTATTGCCAAATCGCTCGTCTTGATTCCACCCAGCCAGAGGGCGGCCAAGATCATGCTGGAATTTATAAGAAACTAGCCTCTAGCCCGCGTGCAGAAATCGTGAGTAGCTATTGTTTTGAAAGTTACTTGTGGCCGGTCATTTTGTTTGCCCCCGGCTTGCTGCAGACCTTGAGGAAGCCGTCATGATCATCGACCCGCCTGGCTTGACTCGGCGTTGTTTGACCAGGGCACTGTGCCTGGTGTTGTCCGGTTTGGGCGGTTGGGCGCAGGCCCTGCAAGTCGCCGATGACCGCGGCATCAAAGTCACCTTGGGCCAGCCACCGCAGCGCATCGTCAGCTTGCTGCCCTCGCTGACCGAGACGGTGTGCGAGCTGGGCCAGTGCGCGCACCTGGTCGGGGTGGACCGAAATTCTAACTACCCGGCCAGCGTCACCAAGCTGCCGCAAGTCGGCGGCGGGCTCGACCCCAATATCGAGGCCATCGTGGCGCTCAAACCCGATCTGGTGCTGATGGCGACCTCGTCACGGGCGGGGGAGCGCCTGCAGTCGCTCGGTCTCAAGGTGTTGGCACTGGAACCCAAGAGCCACGCGGACGTGCGCCGGGTGATCGAAATCCTTGGGGGGGTGCTGGGCGTGCCTGATGCCGGGCGGCACTGGCGCGTGATCGACGCAGCGGCATCTGCCGCAGCGCAATCGCTGCCGGCCAAATTAAAACAAACACGGGTCTACTTTGAGGTCAACGCCGGGCCGTACGCCGCCGGCGAGAGTTCTTTCATTGGGGAAACCCTCACGCGCCTGGGTGTCAAGAATATCGTGCCTGCCAGTCTGGGGCCGTTCCCGCTGCTCAACCCGGAGTATGTGGTGCGCGCCAACCCGGACGTGATCATGGTCAGCGCCTTCACCGATTCCGGCATGAGCGCTCGACCCGGCTGGGCCGCCCTGCGCGCCATCCGGTTGCAGCGGGTGTGCGTCTTCACCCCGGCGCAGTCTGACGTGCTGGTGCGCCCGGGGCCGCGCATGGCCGAAGGTGCACGCCTGATGGCACGGTGCCTGCTGGACAAGGCCGCATGACCGGCATCGGCCGTCAACGTCGCGCTGCCGATTGGCTGCTGCTTGGCCTGCTCTCCGTTGGCGTCCTGCTGGTGTTGTTGGGCGCCAGTGTCGGCAGCACCGGGTTGGAGAGCGTGCTCAAAGCCTGGAGCGACCCGGTCGCCCTGCAAATTGTGTGGGACATTCGCCTGCCGCGCACGCTCGGTGCCTGGGCCGCCGGGGCCTTGCTGGGACTTGCCGGGGCGCTGGCGCAGGGCTTGTTTCGCAACCCGCTGGCCGACCCTTACCTGTTGGGCAGTGCCTCCGGCGCATCGCTCGGCGTGGCGCTGGCGCTCATTTTGTTCGGTGTGTCGCCCTTTGCCACCCAGTGGCTGGTGCGCCTGGGGCTGACCAGTGCGGCGTTTGCCGGTGCGGTGGGCGCGGTGCTGCTCACGCTCTTGCTGGCCCAGGGCGTGCAGCACACGCTGCGTTTGTTGCTGGCCGGTGTCATTGTCGGTGTGGTGCTGGGGGCCATGACCTCGCTGATCATGCTGATGAGTCCAGAGGTGATGCAGTCACTGCAGGCCTTCATGCTGGGCAGCACCGGCTTCGTCGGCTGGAGTGCCTGGGTCTTGATGGTCGGCGTGTGGCTGGCTTGCATGGCGGTGGCCTGGGTGCTGAGCCCGGTGCTCGACGGTCTCTCGCTGGGTGAGGCCACGGCGGCCAGCTTGGGCTTGCCTTTGAGTCAGATGCGCGCCGCGCTGGTGGCGGTGCTGGCCTTGGCCACCGGGGCGGCAGTGGCGCAAACCGGTTTGATCGCCTTTGTCGGTTTGGCGGCGCCGCACCTGGTGCGCTCGGTCACCAAAACCACGCATCGCCGTTTGATTTTTCTCTCGAGCCTGATGGGCGGCGTGTTGCTGATGGCGGCTGACGTGCTGGCCCGCGGCTTGCTGGCACCGCAGGAATTGCCGGTGGGTGTGCTGACAGCGGTGCTGGGGGGCGGCTACTTGCTGTGGTTGATGCAGCGCAGCACGCGCTCGGCGTCGGGTACGGGTTTATGAACAAAGCTATGTATTCAATAGCTATCAAAGCAAGCTGCATAAGGGCTAGCCTTGGAAATGTTCAAGTATTAACGGACATTGATCTGGCCCTGCCCGCTGGGCGTTGGACCAGTATCGTCGGCCCCAACGGTGCCGGCAAATCGACCTTGCTCAAGGTACTGGCCCATCTGTTGCCGCTCACGGGCCGTGTCACCTTGCTGGGGCAGCCGCTGGCCACCCTGCCCGCGAAAAAGCGGGCGCAGCAACTGGCGTGGCTGGGGCAAAACGAGGTCACCGGCGATGATTTGACCGTGTGGGACGTTGCCATGCTGGGCCGTTTACCGCACCAGGCTTGGCTGGCCGCACCCAGTGCCGCAGATCACGCCGCCGTTGAACTGGCCCTGCGCGCCACGCAGGCCTGGGACTGGCGCGGCCGCACGCTGGGGCAACTCTCAGGCGGCGAGCGCCAGCGCGTGCTGCTGGCGCGCGCCCTGGCGGTGCAGGCGCAGGTGCTGCTGATGGACGAGCCGTTGGCCAACCTGGACCCGCCGCATCAGGCCGATTGGCTGCAGATGGTGCGCTCCCTGGTGGCGCAAGGAAAAACCGTGGTCAGCGTGCTGCATGAGATTTCGATGGCGCTGCATGCCGACGAGATGGTCGTCATGGCGCAAGGCCGCATCACCCACCAAGGCACCTGTTCGGATGCCGCCACGCACCGCGCGCTGGAAGCCGTGTTTGATCAGCGCATCACCATTCACCCGCTGGCCAACCAGTGGGTGGCGCTGCCAAATTAGCAGCGCGGACTGAAGAAACGCCCAGTTCTGGTGTTGTGTGTCAAAATGACGTACGCTAGATCGAAGGAGACTTGCCATGGGTGCCACTATTGCCAACAATTTGCCGACCTCGGCGCCTGCACCTGCCAACTCACGCCCAGCGCCGCGTGTCGAGTCCGCGCGGATCAACCTGCGCACCAGCCCCGAGGCCAAGGCGCTGATTGAGCGGGCTGCCGCCTTGATGGGCTCAACCGTGTCGAGTTTCATGCTGCAAAATGCCTATGAGGCGGCGAGCCGGGTGCTGGCGCAGCAGGAGATCATCACCTTGTCGGATCGGGATCGGGATGCGTTTTTAAAAGCATTGGACAACCCATCTGAGCCCACGCAGGCATTGATTGATCTGATGCGTCTCAATCAATGAGTGTCGTCATCTCGGGCTTGGGTCCAGAGCATGATCGCAACGATTTTGATTGCGGCGAAGCTGCGCTAAACAGCTTTTTGCAAAAACTGGCCCGTCAACAAGCCAAGCGGGATTTCAACCGCAGCTAT
This sequence comes from Rhodoferax sp., assembly GCF_010365055.1. GTDB lineage: Bacteria > Pseudomonadota > Gammaproteobacteria > Burkholderiales > Burkholderiaceae_C > Rhodoferax. Next base: position 8,313 of record NZ_JAAFHA010000038.1, on the reverse strand, counting down.
GTCGCGTGTGCCCCCGGTGAAACGCGCATACGGGGCTACTACGCCATCAGCTCGGCGTCGATCGATTTTGACAACTGGCCGCCCGGCTTGCAGTTGCCGCGTTACCCGGTGCCCGTGGTGCGCATAGGGCGCTTGGCTGTAGACCTGCGGCAGCAGGGCATCGGCGTTGGCGCCACCTTGCTGCAACACGCCATGCACTTGACGGTGTCGCTAGCCCAGCAAATTGATGTGTATGCCGTGGTGGTGGATGCCAAGCATGAAGCCGCTACGGCGTTCTATGCGCGCTATGGTTTTCAGCGTTTTTCAGAGCAAAGGCTGTCCATGTTTGTGCCCACCACGGTGATTCGGCGGGCGCTGGCCGTCGCCAATCCATCTTCGCCGTCCTGAATTCGCATGCAGCTCGACTACACCACCCTGGAGATGCAGCGCCGCCAACACCCGGCCTGGCGTTTGCTGGCCGCCGACTCTGCGCCGCTGGTGGCCAGTTTTTTGCACCGGGTTTTTGTCGTGCCCAATGTACGTGTGATGGCGCAGTCCAACTTGGTGGAGTCGCTGGAAGACACGCTGTATGGCCTGCGCGAGCAGTTGGGTGCTCAGGTGTTCCCGAAGTCGGCGCAAGAGTATTTGAACGATTGGGCCGCCAACGACAAGGGCTGGCTGCGCAAGTTTTATCCGGCGGGCTCGGACGAGCCCCATTTCGACCTGACCCCGCCCACCGAGCGCGCTTTGGCGTGGCTCGGCAGCCTGTCAGACCGCAGCTTTGTCGGCACCGAGTCGCGCTTGCTCACCTTGTTTGGTTTATTGAAGCAAATGAGCGAAGGCAGTGAGACCAACCCCCAGACCCGCATCGCCGAACTGCACAAAAAACGCGATGCCATCGACGCTGAAATCGCCCGCGCGCTGGAGGGCGACATGGCCTTGCTGGACGATACGGCTTTGAGAGACCGCTTTCAGCAGTTCGCCGGTTTGGCGCGTGAACTGCTGGCGGACTTTCGGGAGGTGGAGCACAACTTTCGCGCGCTGGACCGCAAGGTGCGCGAACGAATTGCCTTGTGGGACGGTGCCAAAGGCACGCTGCTGCAAGAGATCATGGGCGAGCGCGATGCCATTTCGGACTCGGACCAGGGCAAGAGCTTTCGCGCGTTTTGGGACTTTTTGATGTCGCAGTCGCGCCAGGAAGAGTTCACGCAGTTGTTGGAGCGGGTGCTGGAGCTGCCCCCGGTGTCTGCGTTGGCGCCGGATACACGCCTTAAGCGTGTGCATTACGACTGGCTGGAAGCCGGTGAATACGCCCAGCGCACCGTGGCCCAGCTGTCGCAGCAGTTGCGCCGCTTTTTGGACGACAAGGCCTGGCTGGAAAACCGCCGCATCATGGATATTTTGCGAGGCATCGAAGGCAATGCCCTGGCGCTGCGCGATGCGGCACCGGCGGCGCTGCGTGCGAGCGATTTCATGCGGATCGATGAGATCGGTGCGGGTGTGGATTTGCCGCTGGAGCGTCCCCTGTACCAGCCGCCGCTGCACACCGTGCTGACCAGCGTGGCTTTGCAGGCGGGTGATGAGGACGTGGACGCAGCCGCCCTGTTTTCCCAGGTGCGGGTGGATAAGGCGGCGCTCTCAAAGCACATCCGTAAGTCGCTGCAAACCCAGGCGCAGGTCACCCTGGCAGAGCTGCTGGAGACCCGCCCGCTGCAGCAGGGCCTGGGCGAGTTGGTGGCCTACCTGCAACTGGCCAGCGAGTCGTCCGGCTCGGTGGTGGATGAGTCCACGCAGGACACGGTGGCCTGGGTGGTGCCGGACGATACGAGCGGCCCCGTCACCCGCCGTGCCCGCTTGCCGCGCGTTATTTTTGTGCGGATTTGAGAGTCTGCGATGCTGCCAATTGTGTTGTCAATCATGCTAGTATTACCGTGTAATACTTTTGGAGCGTAGCGATGCAAACAACTTTGACCAGCAAGGGGCAAGTCACGATTCCGCGTGATGTTCGCCAACATTTTGGGCTCAAGCAAGGCATGGCCATCACCTTTGAAATCGAGGGGGATCACATCGCCCTGCGGCCCGCACGCTCATCCCGGCAGGCGCAAGCCAGTGGCTTCGGTCTGATCAAGAGCCGGCGCAAAGGGGTGCCCGTGGACTTGGATGTGGCCAGCCTGGTCACTGACGCGCCATGATTGCCCTCGACACCAACGTGCTGGCCCGGTACTACGTGGCCAGTAGCGATGCACCTTCGCAAAGGCAAAGCGCTGCAGCCAAAAAGCTTTTGGAAAGCGGCAAGTCGTTGTTCGTGAGCAAGTCGGTCGTGCTGGAGCTGGAATGGGTGCTCCGAGGCTATTACAAGAGCCCGCCCGAAGATGTGCTCACCGTGCTGGCGAATTTGCTGGCGATGCCCAATGTGGACATGGAAGACCGCGTGGCGGTGGAGTTGGCCGCCGCAGCGCTGGGCGACGGTTTTGACTTTGCCGATGCCTTGCACCATGCCTCCGCCCGCCACTGCACCGGCATGGCCACGTTTGACGACAAAAAATTTGCGCGCCGGGCCACCGCCAAAGGCTGGAAGCCGCCGGTCAAGTTGCTGGCGCATTGACGGTCCACCGTGGAGTTGTTTACGTGACGAATGAATCTCTCGGCGATGCGCTTGCCGCAAACCTCGGCGTGTCGCAACCCGACTTGACCAGCCTGGTTGTCCCCCTGCTGAAAGGCGTGCTGTACCGCGAGGACGATGCCGCCCAATGGGCCGCTTTGCTCACGCTGCAAGCCCGCGTGCGCGACCATGTGGCGGTGCTGGCGCTGGAGCTGGTGGTGGACGAGGCCGAGGGCTATGCTTTTTTGCGCTCGCCGCCGCAAACCGATGACAGCGCACCCAAGTTACCCAGGCTGGTGCGCCGCCAGCCCTTGAGTTTTCAGGTCAGCCTGCTGCTGGCACTGCTGCGCAAAAAGCTGGCCGAGTTTGATGCCAGCGGCGGCGACACGCGCTTGATACTGACCCGCAGCGCGGTGGTGGAGCTGGTGCGCGTTTTTCTGCCCGCCGGCTCCAACGAGTCCCGCCTGATCGACCAGATCGAGACCCAGTTGAACAAGGTGATTGAACTGGGCTTTGTGCGCCGCCTTAGAGACCACGCTGGCAGCGGATCGGCGCGCTCCGCGCAAGAACCGGTGTTTGAAGTGCGCCGCATTCTCAAGGCTTTTGTCGATGCCCAATGGCTGGCCGCTTTCGACCAACGCCTGGCCGCTTACCTGGCGCAACTGGCCACAGCAGAAACCGGGAAGCTTGATGATTAGTGATCACACGAGCACGCAAGACTTGTTTGCTGCCGTTCGCCCTGAGACTGTCGAAGGGCCCGTCAGCGTGCCAGAGCAAGACCCACGTGCCGCCAAGAACCTGGCTGGCTTTCGTTTGGCGCGTCTGGAGGTTTTGAACTGGGGCACTTTCGACAAACGGGTGTGGACGCTGGAGCTCAATGGCCGCAACGGCTTGCTGACCGGTGACATTGGCTCGGGCAAGTCCACGCTGGTGGACGCGCTCACCACGCTCCTGGTGCCGCCCCAGCGCGTTGCCTACAACAAGGCAGCGGGAGCCGATGCGCGGGAGCGCTCGCTGCGCTCTTATGTGCTGGGGCATTACAAGTCCGAGCGCAATGAGACCAGTGGCAACGCCAAGCCGGTGGCGCTGCGCGATGCCAGCCACTACGCGGTGATTCTGGGTGTTTTTCACAACGCCGGGTTCGACCAGACAGTGACGTTGGCCCAGGTCTTCTGGATGAAAGACACGTTTGGCCAGCCCGAGCGCTTTTACGCCGTGGCGGACAAGGCGCTGTCGCTGACCGAGGATTTTTCTGACTTTGGCACGGCAGTGCCCGCCTTGCGCACGCGCCTGCGCAAAAGCGGTGTCACCCTGTTTGACAGCTTTCCACCCTACAGCGCGTACTTTCGCCGCCGCTTTGGCAACATGGGCGAGCAGGCGCTGGAGCTGTTCCACCAAACCGTGTCGATGAAATCGGTGGGCAACCTGACCGACTTTGTGCGCCACCACATGCTGGAGCCGTTTGACGTGGCACCGCGCATTGCGGGTTTACTGGCGCATTTTGACGATTTGAGCCGCGCCCACGCCGCTGTGCTCAAGGCCAAAGAGCAGGTGGACTTGCTAACTCCCTTGGTGGCGGACTGCGACAAACACGCTGCCCTGGTGGCAAGCGTCGCGGAGTTGCGCCTGTGCCGTGAAGCGCTCAAACCATGGTTCGCGGGCCGCAAACGGGCGCTGCTGGATCAGCGACTGGAAAACCTGGGCGTCAATCTGGCCAGTGAGTCAGCCAAGGTCGAGCGTTTAGAAGGTCAGAAGTTGGAGCAGCAATCCAAGGAGCGTGAATTGCGCCTGACCATCGCCCAAAGTGGCGGCGACCGCATCGCGCAGATTGAGGGGGAAATAAAGCGTCAACAAACCGAGCAGGACAAGCGCCTGAAAAATGCCAAGCGATACGACGAGTTGCGCCGCAGCCTGGGCCTGTTGCAGGTGGCCAACCGCGAAGAGCTGCAGACCCAGCAACAGGGCTGTGCCGAGCGCCGCATCTTTGATGCCGCGCGCGAGGTGGCACTGCAAAACGAACTGACCGAACGGGGTGTCGAGATGGCCCAAGGACGCTCTGAACACAAGGACTTGGTGGACGAGGTGAAGAGCCTGCGCGCCCGGCGCAGCAACATTGATGCCCAGCAAATCGCCATGCGCGCCGCGCTGTGCCTGGCCTTGGGCCTGCGCGAGGACAGCATGCCGTTTGCCGGTGAGTTGTTGCAAGTGCATGACGACGCGCGCGACTGGGAGGGCGCAGCCGAGCGCGTGCTGCACAGCTTTGCGCTCTCCTTGCTGGTGCCCGATGCGCACTACGCCCGGGTCGCCCAGTGGGTGGATGACACCCACCTCAAAGGGCGCTTGGTGTACTTTCGGGTGCGCGAAGGAGGCCGTATGGATAGGCCCCAGTTGCATGCGCATTCGCTGGTCCGCAAGATCGCGGTCAAGCCTGATTCGCCGTTCTATGCCTGGCTGGAGATTGAGGTGGCGCGTCGGTTCGACATTGCCTGTTGCACCACGCAAGAGCAGTTTCGTGCCGAGCCCAAGGCCATCACCCGCGCCGGGCAAATCAAAGCCGGGGGGGAACGCCACGAGAAAGACGACCGCCACCGCCTGGACGACCGCAGCCGTTACGTGCTGGGCTGGAGCAATGCCGCCAAGCTGAGCGTGTTGGAAGGCAAGGTGCGCGTGCTGGAGGCCAGGTTGGGGGAAGTGGGCGGAAAGATTGTCACCCTGCAACAAGAGCAAGCCACCATTCGGGAGCGCATGGAAAGCCTGGCCAAACTGGTGGAGTTTCAGGACTTTACCGACCTGGACTGGCAGGCCAATGCCCGTGAAATCGCCCGACTGGGGGACGAGCGGGCCGCGCTGGAGGCCGCCTCTGACGTGTTGGCCATGTTGACGCAGCAACTGAAAACGCTGGAAGCTGAGCTGGAAAAGACAGAGAAGCAACTCATCGAGCAGCGCGACAAGCGCTCCAAAACTCAGCAAAAAATTACCGATGCGCAAGCGTTGCGGCGCGATGTCGAGGGCTTGATGGCGGACACGCCAGCAAGTTTTTCAGAACAGGTGGCACGTCTGGAAACCTTGCAGCAGGAGATGCAGGGCGAGATGAAGGGCATGTCGGCGCTCACCGTGGAGTCGTGCGACGCCCGTGAGCGCGAGATGCGCGACGGCCTGCAAAAAGCCATTGATGCCGAGGACGGTCGTGCCAAGCGCGTGCTGGAAAAGGTCATTGATGCCATGCGCAGCTTCAGCAACCGTTTTCCCGTGGAGACGCAAGAGGTGGACGTGTCGGTCGGCTCGGCGGATGAATACCGCACTTTGCTGCAGCGCCTGGTGGCAGATGATTTACCGCGCTTTGAGGCCGACTTCAAACGCTCGCTCAACGAGAACACGATTCGCGAAGTGGCCAATTTCAGCTCCCAACTCAGCAAGGAGCGCGCAACCATCAAAGAGCGCATAGACCGCATCAACCAGTCGCTCACGCAAATTGACTACAACCCCGGCCGCTTCATCACGCTGGAGTTTCAAACCGCCACCGACGCAGAAGTGCGTGACTTCCAGACCGAGCTGCGCACCTGTCTGGACGGTGCCTTGGGCGGGGAGGGGCAAGACAGCCAGTATTCCGAGGCCAAGTTCCTGCAGGTCAAGCACATCATCGAGCGCCTGCGGGGTCGTGAAGGGCAAACCGAGCAAGACCGGCGCTGGACGGCCAAGGTCACCGATGTGCGCAACTGGTTTGTGTTTGCCGCCAGCGAGCGCTGGCGCGAAGACGACCGCGAGCACGAGCATTACTCCGACTCGGGCGGCAAGTCCGGCGGACAAAAAGAAAAGCTGGCCTACACCATTCTGGCGGCCAGCTTGGCCTACCAGTTCGGTCTGGCCTGGGGCGAAACGCGTTCGAAGAGCTTTCGCTTCGTGGTGATCGACGAGGCCTTCGGGCGCGGCTCCGACGAGTCGGCGCAATATGGTTTGCAGCTGTTTGAAAAACTCAATTTGCAGTTGCTCATCGTCACACCGCTGCAAAAAATTCACATCATCGAACCCTTTGTGTCCAGCGTGGGCTTCGTCCACAACGCCGAGGGACGGGACTCTCGCTTGCGCAATTTGAGTATTGATGAGTACCGGGAGGAGAAGGGGCGGGTGGCAACTCATCACAAACTGTGATGAGTACCCGTAAGCACCGTGGTATTGCGTATCGCCCTTACGCTTTCACCGAACAGGGTGTTGCCATGTTGTCCAGCGTTTTACGTTCGCAGCGTGCGGTTGAGGTCAATATCGCCATCATGCGCACGTTCGTGCAGTTGCGCCGCCTGATGGACTCCAACCGCGATCTCGCGCGCAGGATAGAGGCGATGGAAATGCGCTACGACGAGCAGTTTTCTGCGGTCTTCGATGCCATCAAACAACTAATTTCTGGGCTCTTCGTTAATTTCACTGTGAATTTTTCCTCACGCCCAACCCAAATCCAACTTGCCGCAATGAAACAGAATCCTTGCCCGGTAGTTGGTGAAGTTGCGAAACCCACGGGCGTTGGCCTTGATGAGTTGGATGGCGCTGTTGAAACCTTCAGCACAGGCATTGCTGATTTTGTGTTGACTGAAGTTGAGCAAGCCCGTCTCGTGACGGCGCAGCATCTTGACCACCTTTTTGATGGGCTCCAGTCGGCTACGCATAGCATTGTTGGACCAGGCATCAAAGAAACGTTTGGCAGAGCCCTTGTAGCTGTAGCTCCAGAACTGGCTGAAGTTCTCCTTGATAGTCCACGCTCTGCTGGTCTTGAGGTTGAGCTGGTTCAAGGCCCGAAAAAAAACCGCCTCAGTGCTACGTCCATCCGGATAGCTTTTGAGCCAAGCCCACTTGCTGCCAGTCAACGGGGAGTTTCCCGCTTGGGACAGGCGGCGGTGCTCTTGCTTGCGCACCGTATCCACCGCATCACCAAGGTACTTGGAGACGTGAAACTTGTCATGCACGATGTCAGCCTGGGGCATGCAGTGCTTGGTCGCACTCATAAAGGCAGGCCACATATCCATGGCCACCGCTTTGACCGATGCACGCTGGGTCGGAGTGAGCGTCTCGATCAACGTTTTGGCGGCCTCCAACTTTCTCTGCGGAATCAAGTCAAGCACCCGGGAGCGGTCAATGTCGGTCAGGATGGTGACGTAGCTGTGCCCCTTCTGGGAACTCTTCTCATCGATTCCCAGATAGGAGATTTCTTCATCAGTGCGACGCAGCATGCCGCGCTTCACGGCGCTGACCATGATGGCGTTGACCGTGCTCCAGGACAGGCGCGTAAGGGTGCACACGCTTTGGGTGGTTGGACAGGCCTGCAGCAGTTTGATGACAAACCCGGTCATCAACGTGGTGACGCGGCTGTAGCGCTCTGCCCAGGGAACAACCAGTTCCTCGACAGTGCCATCGCTGTATTTGAGTTGAGGAACACGGGCTTTGATAAGGGTCTCGAACTGGCATGTGTCCAAGTGCCGCCATTCCCGCTCCGTCCAGCCGTTGATGTGGGCTCGCTTGGTGGCGTCCGTCGGGTCAGCCCATACCTGACCCTTCTTCAGAACAACCTCGACCACCACGCGCTGGTCTGCCAACGACAGGTCAACTTTCTTCACCGACCACGGTGTCTTCATGCCAAGAAGGTGTTCGTACAGCGCGGTGTCTTTCATGGCTCGGTCAATCAATTTTTAAAACTGGATTCTGCTGGAGTGAATGAAAATTAACAGTGGAATCGATGAAGAACC
>NZ_JAAFHA010000155.1 GCF_010365055.1 Rhodoferax sp. | reverse complement strand
CTGCGCCTTGCCTTGCCTTGACGGGCGCTCGCATGGGCGAATGACAGTGGAACCTCATCGAGAACAAATGGTGTTTCGATGCCCAGACCTGCCAGCTCCTCGGCATCGACCCCGCGACGTTCTCCGGGGCCGAGGAAGCAATCTCCACAGCAGTGCATCCAAGTGAACATACCAGCCCAAGGTTGCGCTCGATAGCGGTCGCATTGTCGGGGTTGAGGCTTTGATCCGCTGGTTGAGCCCTGAACGTGGCCTGGTGCCACAGAGCCAATTCATTCCGCTGATGGATGAGACCGGGATCATCCTGCAAGCCGGGGCCTGGGCGCTGCGTCAGGCAGTGCACGACTACGACTACTGGTGCGAGCGCGCACTGGTGGCGCCGCGCATTGCGGTCAACGTGTCGCCGATCCAGTTGCGCCAGCGCGACTTCGTGCAAACCGTCGAAAAAATACTCCAGCAGGGCGTCCGCCCGCACGGCATCGACCTGGAAATTACCGAGAGCCTGATCATGGAGGACGTGGCGGGCAATATCGAAAAACTGGAAGCGATCCGAAGCCTTGGAATCTGCATCGCGATCGACGACTTCGGCACCGGCTATTCATCGCTGGCGTATCTGGCACAATTGCCGGTTAAAACAGTCAAGATCGACCGCGCCTTCATCATCACCATGCTCAAGAATGCCAAGGCCATGTCGCTGGTTTCGACCATGATCAGCATGGCTCATGCGCTGCGGCTGAAGGTGGTGGCGGAAGGTGTGGAAGAAGAGGAGCAGGCAAAAATGCTGCGCTTGCTGCGCTGTGACGAAATGCAGGGCTATCTGTTTAGCAAGCCGCTACCGCTGGATCAAATGACGGCGTTGCTGGAGCATGCGGCGGGCAAGACACAGTCGTAGCTGTTGCGCCACAGTGATGAAACCCAAACGCATCCCAACCATCCGCTCCAGGCTGATCCTGCTGGTCATGGCGTGTATTCTTCCAGCGGCGTTGCTGGTAGCGGCGTTGATCTCCTACGGCTACGATCAGGGCCGGGCGCAACTGGTGCGCGAATCCATGTCCACTGCACGCGCCATGATGTCAGCGGTTGACATGGAACTGGCCAGCACGCAATCTGCCTTGCTGGCGCTCGCCACCTCGCCCTATCTGGCGTCCAATGATCTGCCCGCCTTTTATGCGCAGGCCACGGACGCACTCAAAAACCTGGACGTTGACAACGTCGTGCTGTTCGATCAAAACGGTCAGCAGGTCCTCAATACGCTGCTGCCATTGGGAAGCAAGCTGCCGACCGATAGCAATACGGCGCTGCTGCAAGTATTCAAAACAGGACGTCCCGTGACGCAGGATATCTTCTCGGGCGCGGTCAGAAAGAACTTTGTGCTGGTGGTTTCGGTGCCGGTGCGCCGCGGCGACAACGTCATTTACGCCCTCGCGGCGGGCCGCTGGCCGGAACGCCTGTCCGCGCTATTGACCCAGCAACGTCTTGCTGCGGGCCGAATCGCCGTGGTGTATGACAGCAGCGGCACGATTGCGGCCCGCACCCATCAAATGCAGCGCTTTGTCGGAACCAAAGGCCCGCCGGACGTGATCCGGCGCGTAACGCAGGTACGCGAGGATGCGATGGACATCGTGACGCTCGAAGGTATTCCGGTGCTGGCGGTCTTCAGCCGATCGGCCATCTCGAACTGGACGGTGGCCATTGGAATTCCCGCTGCCGACCTGACTGCCCAACTGGTGCAGCGGCTCTGGTGGTTGGTGGCCGCCACCGTGGTCCTGCTGCTGGCGAGCCTGACGCTGGCGTGGGTGATTGGCGGCCAGATCGCGACATCCATTCATCAATTGGCGGCCCCTGCACTGGCGCTCGGGTCGGGCGCGGCGGTGCGGGTTCCCTCGCTGCGCCTGAAGGAGGCGGACGAGGTCGGCCGGGCGCTGACCAAAGCGTCAGAGCTGTTGGTGGCGGCCCAGCATCGGGGCAATCACGACGTACTGACCGGCCTCGCCAACCGGGCGCTGTTTCACGAGTTTCTCGATCATCAGCTCGCGATTTGCGAAAGGACCAACGCGCGTCTCGCCCTCTTCTATATCGATCTTGACGAATTCAAGGCCGTCAACGACCTGCATGGACACGCCATTGGCGATGAAGTGTTGCGCACGGTTGCGGCACGTATCGTCGCTTCGATTCGGAAATCCGACCTGGCGGCCCGCCTCGGTGGCGACGAGTTTGCGCTTATCGTGAACCCGGCGGAATTGGATACCACTCAGGTTTTGGCAGCCAAGTTGCTCGACATCTTGTCAGCGCCCTATTCGATTGGCGCGCTGACGTTGGAACTCTCGGCCAGCATCGGCATTGCAAACTACCCTGAGTTGGGCACTACCAGCGAGGCACTGGCACATCATGCGGACCGAGCCATGTACCAAGCCAAAGCCGCCGGCAAACGACGCTATGCCGTGGCGGCTTGAAACGAACGCCCCATAGGGGAAATCCAATTCGGTCGTTAGCCGTAGTTGTCGCAGCTAATTGAACGGCTGCTTTCTAAGTCGGGCTAAAACCGCTTTCGCAGCGTTACCGTCCCCTAGGTTCTCAAAACGAATACCCGCTTCGGGCCCAAGGCCGCAGCTCAACGATGACTTGTGAACGTCCGCGATGGGTTTTGCGGCATCGCTCACACGTGGATGCCTGCGCTTAGTTTTGGAGTTTATAGAATTATTTTGATAGCTACTGGCGCATATTCGACGTGGTCTAGAGGCCTAATTCTTATAAATTCTTGGTGGCACGCGCCAGTTCGGTGATGCGCGCCCAGTCGCCCTGCGCCAAGGCGTCAAAGGGCACCAGCCAGGAGCCACCGACACACAGCACATTGGGCAGCACCAGCAAATCGGGGGCGTTCTGCAATGTCACACCACCGGTCGGGCAAAACCTGACGTCAAAGAACGGGCCGCTCCAGGCTTTGAGCATGGCCGCGCCACCCGCTTGCAGCGCCGGAAAGAACTTCAGTTCGGTAAAGCCTGCTTCCAGCGCCTGCATGATTTCACTGCCGGTCGCCACGCCCGGCAACAGCGCCAGACCAACATCGCGGCACGCCTGACCCACGGCTGGCGTGAAACCGGGGCTCACCGCAAATCGGGCACCGGCCATGGCGGCGGCCTGGGCATCGGCGCGGCTACGCACGGTGCCGGCGCCAACCACGGCCTCCGGCACCTCCCGGGCAATGGCCTCGATGCAGGCCAGCGCCTGCGGCGTGCGCAGCGTCACCTCCAGCATGCGGATGCCACCGGCCACCAGGGCGCGCGCCATCGGCACCGCATGAGCCAGGTCGTTCAACACAATCACCGGGATCACCGGCGCGTCCTGCATCACTTGCAGTGCGGTCAAATTCTTCATAGGTGTTGTCTCAATTTCCAAGTGAATTTCAAATCAAAGCCAGCTGCAGGCGCCCTGCTCTGCTGACAAGGCATTGCGCCGCATGCTGGCAAACAGCTCGCGGCCCATGCCCAGGCCGTTGGCCTCAATCAGCGCCTGGGGCATCGGCTGCGTCGCGCGCGCCTCCCATTGGGCCGCATCCACCAGCACTTGCAGCGTGCCGGCGTTGGCATCCAAGCGGATGATGTCGCCGTCGCGCACCTTGGCCAGCGCGCCGCCCGCCGCCGCCTCCGGCGAGACGTGAATGGCAGCCGGCACTTTGCCCGAGGCGCCGCTCATGCGGCCATCGGTGACCAGGGCCACCTTGAAACCTTTGCCCTGCAGCACCGCCAGCGGCGGCGTGAGCTTGTGCAGCTCGGGCATGCCGTTGGCCTGCGGGCCTTGCCAGCGCACCACACAAATCAGGTCGCGGTTGAGTTCATCGGCCGCAAAAGCCACATGCAGCGCCTCTTGCGAATCAAACACCCGGCACGGCGCCTCGATCACATGGCGGTCGTCGGGCACGGCCGAAATCTTGATCACGCTGCGCCCCAGGTTGCCGGCAAGCAGTTTGAGGCCGCCGTGCGGGCTGAAGGGCGCGCTCGCGGGCCGCACGATGGCGTCGTCCTTGCTGGAACCGGCATCCTCCCAGTGCAGAGAGCCGTCAAGACTGGCGCTCGGTATGCCGGTGTACTCACGCAAGCCACCGGTGCGCACGGTCAGCACGTCGGCTTGCATCAAGCCAGCGTCCAGCAGTTCGCGGATGACAAAGCCCGGGCCACCGGCGTTTTGGAACTGGTTCACATCGGCGGCGCCGTTGGGGTAGACGCGGCTCAGCAAAGGCACCACCTCGGACAAGGCCGAGAAATCATTCCAGTCGATGACGATGCCCGCCGCACGCGCCACGGCCACCCAGTGAATCAGGTGGTTGGTCGAGCCGCCGGTAGCCAGCAGCGCGACCATGGCATTGACAATGCAGCGCTCGTCCACCACCTGGCCAATCGGTGCAAAGCGCCGCGCCTTGGTGATGCCCAGCACGGTGCGCAGCGCCTCGCGCGTGAGCTCTTCGCGCACCGCGGCGCCAGGGTTGATGAACGCAGTGCCCGGCACATGCAGGCCCATGGCTTCAAGCAGCATCTGGTTGCTGTTGGCCGTGCCATAAAAGGTGCAGGTGCCCGGGCCGTGGTAAGCCTTTGATTCGGCTTGCAGCAACTCGGCGCGCCCGACCAGGCCTTGCGCGGCGAGCTCGCGTACCTTGGACTTTTCGCCGTTCGACAGGCCCGAAGTCATGGGCCCGGCGGGTACAAACACGGTCGGCAGGTGGCCGAATTGCAGCGCCCCGATCAACAGCCCCGGCACGATCTTGTCGCACACGCCGAGCATCAGCGCACCGTCAAACACATCGTGGCTCAGCGCAACGGCGGTCGCCATGGCGATCACATCGCGCGAGAACAGGCTGAGCTCCATGCCTGCCGTGCCTTGCGTGATGCCGTCGCACATGGCGGGCACGCCGCCGGCCACCTGGGCGGTGGCGCCGCCTTTGCGAGCTTCCTGCTTGATCAGTTCGGGATAGTGCTGCAACGGGGCGTGCGCTGACAGCATGTCGTTGTAGGCCGTGACGATGCCAATGTTGGGCGCACGCTCGGTCACGACGCGCAGCTTGTCATTGGCGGGCATGGCGGCAAAGGCGTGCGCCACATTGGCGCAACCCAGGCGCTCGGGGCCGGGTTTGCGGTTGGCGGCCAGGGTCAGGCGCTCCAGGTAGCTGCTGCGGGTGGGCTGACTGCGCTCAATGATGCGCTGGGTGACGGCTTCGACGGTTTGGTGGAGTTTCATGATTTTGTCAAATCTTGGTAACTAAATTACAAGTGGCCTATATTACCCGGTCTGCGTGGTGTGTGGCTATTTGACCTATGCGTCAATTC
>NZ_JAAFHA010000037.1 GCF_010365055.1 Rhodoferax sp. | reverse complement strand
CAATCCACGGGTCAGTCACCTCTTTTTGTATTCAAATTCAAGTGCTTACGCTCGTGACCTCGACGTCATGCCGCTTATGTAAGTGCCATTCGGGCATGGTGTACAGCCCATCCCACGGCGATATGGCTTTTACGGTGCCCTTGTTTGATGAGTTCATGCGGCGCGCTATGCCGCAGTTCGAGGTGTAACGATGAGTACCGTCTTAACCAAGGTGGGCATCGGTACAGTGTTTGGCCTGAGCACTGTGCCGAGGTTGCACCTAATGCCTAGATTTGTATTGGGAAAGCAAAAGAAGCACTTAGGCGTTTTGCCCAAGTGCTTCTTTTATCAGGGAGATTTGGTGGGAACTGAGAGATTCGAACTCTCGACCTACGGATTAAGAGTCCGCTGCTCTACCAGCTGAGCTAAGTTCCCACGGTATTGAAACTGTGGTGTGGCCGAGGAAAAACGGGTCAAAACCCGCTGTCTTTTGCGCCGTCAGCGCAGGGCTTTCCTGACCACGTCCTTCCTGTTGGACAGGCCGAGATCATAGCAGGTCTTTGATGCCGCTCATCCCATGGCGACTGGTCAGTTCAACGATCAAAGCGGATTGATCCAGGTCGCCCAGATCGTGTTCGATGCCGTCGTTGCAAAGCCGTTCAATCATTTTGCTTACGGTGGCATCGAAGCCAATTTCTCCCGCCGTGGCCAGCACATTGCGCAAGTCTTTGAGCGGTATCGACCTGCGCTCATGGGGGAAAAATACCGATCCACCCTGCGCCGACGCCCGTTCAAGCGGGGACAGGACCGCCAAGTCACAGGACGACCGCCATCGCCTACATCAGCAAATGCTCGCCCGCGTTGTCGCCACCGAGCGTCACGTAGTTGACCTTGCGAATGTCCATCAGCTTTTTTCCGCCCGAGTAGCTGATGGAGCTTTGCACGTCCTGCTCCATCTCAATCAGCGTATCGGCGAGTTTGCCTTTGACGGGCTCCAGGATGCGCTTGCCTTCGACGTGTTTGTATTCACCCTTGTTGAAGTCGCTGGCGGAGCCGTAATATTCCTTGTACAGCTTGCCGTCCACTTCGACGGTCTTGCCCGGGCTCTCTTCGTGGCCTGCCAGCATCGAACCAATCATGACCATGGTGGCACCAAAGCGGATCGATTTGGCAATGTCGCCGTGCTCGCGGATGCCGCCGTCGGCGATGATGGGCTTGGTCGCCACGCGGGCGCACCATTTCACCGCGCTGAGTTGCCAGCCCCCCGTGCCAAAGCCGGTCTTGAGTTTGGTGATGCAGACCTTGCCCGGCCCGATGCCGACCTTGGTGGCGTCGGCCCCCCAATTTTCCAGGTCAATCACGGCCTCCGGCGTGGCCACGTTGCCGGCGATGATGAACACGGCGGGCATTTTCTCTTTGAGGTAGCCAATCATGTTCTTCACGCTGTCGGCGTGGCCGTGGGCGATGTCGATCGTGATGTAGTCGGGCACCAAGCCCAGTGCCAGCAACTGGTCCACGGTGTCGTAGTCCGGCTTTTTGACGCCCAATGAGATCGAGGCATACAGACCGCGTGCCTTCATGTCTTTGACGAACTGCACATTGTCCAGATCAAAGCGGTGCATCACATAAAAGTAGCCGTTTTGCGCCAGCCAGACGCAAATGGATTCATCGACCACCGTCTTCATGTTGGCGGGAACCACCGGGATGCGAAAGCGGTGTTTACCCAGTTCGACGCTAGCGTCGCATTCTGAGCGGCTTTCCACGCGGCATTTGCGTGGCAATAAGAGAATGTTGTCGTAGTCAAAAATTTCCATGGTCCCAAGCTCCTGTGTCGGATTGACAAAATTTGGGCGCTTGGACTGGACCCGGGTTTTGTAGGCGTGCACTGGTTGACAGGGCAGAAACAAAAAACCGGGCCGCAATTGCTTGGGCCCGGTGCCTGATTCTACGGCAGTTGCGCGGCCTGGTTACTCGGCTGGTTCGCTCGGGCAGATTGACTCGGCCGCGATGGCCACCCGGCCAGCCGCATCCTGTACCCAACCGACCACCCGCAAGCGCGCGGGTGTGGCCCCCTCGGGAATGTTCATTGGCCGGATTTCTTTGAATCTCAAATGCTCTGAATTAGATAGCTCATCACGCATATTCCACGTGGGCTGGAGCACGTTTCTGACCAGATTTCGTGGTACCGGCGAACCCTCGAAACCGGCTGGCAGTGTTTCTACCAGCACCAGCCAGGCTTGCAGTGGGGTGTCGGGCGCTTGATTGAGTGGCAAGCTCAAAGCAATGGAGGCGCCGACATAGCCGCCCAGCGCCGGCCCATTGGCCACCCGCAGAATCGCACCAGACCATCCGTGCACCTTGATTTCTTCGCTGCGCTGGGTTGCTGGGCGATCACGTTGGCGCGCACTCAGCCGCAGCAGCGCGTCGCGGCTGGCGGCGGCTGCCAGCGCGGCCTCTTCGCCCTGGCTGCCAGGCACGATCCAGTCCAGGGCCAGCGCGCCGGGCGGCGCCAGCGGGGTGGTGGCGTCGCTCCAGCAGGACGCGCAATCCGCGTTGATGAAGCGCTCAAACAGCGACAAGGGGGTGGCTTGATCGTCGCTGCTGCACACCGTCTGGCTGTGTACCAAGGGGTGCGTCAGCAGGAGCGCGGCCAGAAACCAGGTCCAGGCGCGGCGGGGCAGGGCGTGTGGGGTCATTGGTTCGCTTTCTACAATCGGGCCATGTCTTCTGCAATTACACAACAAAGCCCACCGGATGCTCAACTGCTGCAGCACCTTAACCCCGAGCAGCGTGCGGCGGTGACGCTGCCGGCCGAGCATGCCTTGATTCTGGCCGGCGCGGGCTCCGGCAAGACCCGGGTGCTGACCACGCGCATTGCCTGGCTGCTGCAGACCGGGCAGGTGTCGCCTGGCGGCGTGTTGGCCGTGACTTTCACCAACAAGGCGGCCAAGGAGCTAATGACGCGCCTGACAGCGATGCTGCCGGTCAATGTGCGCGGCATGTGGATTGGTACCTTCCATGGCCTGTGCAATCGTTTTCTGCGCGCCCATTACAAGCTGGCGAACTTGCCGCAGAGCTTTCAGATACTCGACACGCAAGATCAACTCTCCAGCATCAAGCGCCTATACAAGCAGTTCACGATTGACGACGAGCGCTATCCGGCCAAGCAGATGCAGTGGTTCATTGGCGGCTGCAAAGAGGAGGGCCTGCGCCCGAACATGGTGGAAGTGCGCGACGAGGAAACGCGCAAGAAGGTTGAGATCTACCAGTTGTATGAAGACCAGTGCCAGCGCGAAGGCGTGGTTGATTTTGGCGAACTGATGCTGCGCAGCTATGAAGTCTTGCGCGACAACGACCCGATTCGAGAACACTACCAGCGCCGCTTTCGCCACATCCTGATCGACGAGTTTCAGGACACCAACAAGCTGCAGTATGCGTGGATCAAGATGCTGGCGGGCACGGGCGCGCACGGCGCTGCCGACGATGCATTCAACCCGAGCGGCTGCGTGCTGGCGGTGGGTGATGACGACCAGAGCATCTACGCCTTTCGCGGCGCGCGCGTGGGCAACATGGCCGACTTCGTGCGCGAGTTCAAGGTGAAACACCAGATCAAGCTGGAAGAAAACTACCGCAGCGGCAGCAATATCCTGGACTCGGCCAACGAGCTCATCAGTTACAACACCAAACGGCTGGGCAAGAACCTGCGCACGAGCCAAGGCCCCGGCGAGCCGGTGCGCGTGTTTGAAGCCACCAGCGACTTCGCCGAGGCGCAGTGGATGGTGGACGAGATGAAGCAATTGGTGCGTGAGGGCATGGAGCGCAATGAGATTGCCGTGTTGTACCGCAGCAATGCGCAAAGCCGGGTGATTGAGACCGCCTTGTTCAACGCGGGCATGCCGTACAAGGTGTATGGCGGCTTGCGCTTTTTTGAGCGCGCTGAAATCAAGAATGCGCTGGCTTACCTGCGCCTGCTGGAGAACCCGCGCGACGACACCAGTTTCTTGCGCGCGGTGAACTTTCCGCCGCGCGGCATCGGCCTGCGCAGCCTGGAGCAGTTGCAGGATCTGGCGCGCGCGAGCGGCTGCTCGCTCAGTGACGCGGTGAGTGGCCTGGGCGGCAAGGCTGGCACCAACATTGGCGCTTTCATGGCGGGCATTGACGTGTTGCGTGAGCAGACCCTGGGTCTGAAGTTGAGCGAGATCGTCCAGCAGGTGTTGGACCACAGCGGGCTGATTGCGCATTACAGGGCCGACCGCGAAGGCGCGGACCGGGTGGAGAATCTGGAAGAACTGGTTAACGCGGCCGAGAGCTTTGTCTCGCTGGAAAACTTTGGCCGTGATGCGGCGGAGATGTCCGTGGACGATCAGGGCCAGGCCTTGACCCAATCGCCCGCTTCACAGGGCTTGGACCTGAATCAGCCCGTGCTGGACGAGCCCGCGCCCGATCTTGAGACCGGTGAGACGCTGTCGCCGCTGGCGGCGTTCCTGTCGCACGCGGCGCTGGAAGCGGGTGACAACCAGGCGCAGGCAGGGCAGGACGCCATTCAGCTCATGACGGTGCATTCCAGCAAGGGTCTGGAATTTGACTGTGTCTTCATCACCGGCATTGAAGAGGGCCTGTTCCCGCACGAGAACTCCATGAGCGACCGCGAAGGTCTGGAGGAGGAGCGGCGCCTGATGTATGTCGCAATTACCCGCGCGCGCAAGCGGCTGTACCTGAGTCATTCCCAAACCCGCATGCTGCATGGGCAGACGCGCTACAACCCGAAAAGCCGGTTTTTTGACGAGTTGCCGGAAGCGGCATTGAAATGGATCACGCCGAAGAATCAAGGCTTTGGCACCCATGGTGCTACATATTCTGGAGCTACTCATGCAGAATACACGGGGGCTAGAGGTCAATTTGATATAAATTATTCCAAATTCTCGGCTGCCCCGGTGCCGATCCAGAAGGCAACGCCAGCGCATGGCTTGCGCGTCAACATGAAGGTTTTTCACGCCAAATTTGGCGAGGGCACGGTCCAACTCCTGGAAGGCGTTGGCGATGACGCCCGGGCGCAAATCAACTTCCCGCGCCATGGCGTCAAGTGGCTGGCACTGAGCGTGGCCAAGTTGACGCCACTGCCTTAGCCGTCAACACCAAGGTGAGGCGCTGGCGCCGTCAGTTCAAGAAGTACGGTGCCAGGAAACTGCCGTGTGCCGTGGCCGACTGCAACAGCACCAGCACCCGGTTGTCATGACCGAGCACGACCAGGTCGTTCAGACCGTCACCGTTGACATCCCCGGCGATGGCTCGCCGACCCCTGGAAAAACCAGAATCAATAACGTCAGTAGTTGTTGATATTGGGCTTTCGTGCTATCGCGCTGATCCCTCAAACTTCAAGGTTGTCAATCAGACGGGTGTTGCCAATCCGCGCAGCGCCCAGCAGCACCAAGTCTTCGTTTTGCGCCAATGGCGTCACTTCGTCCGCCCTGGGTACCTGTAAATCAGCGCGACGCCGCACGACCAGGTAGTCGGGTTGCCAGCCACGTGCGGTCAAGTCGGCCATGGCTCGCTGTTCCAGCGCGGCAATGTCCAGGGCGCCAGCGCGCAGGGCTTGGGCCATCGTGTTGAGTGACTGTGACAGCTGCACGGCTTCTGCGCGATCGACGGGGCTGAGGTAGTTGTTGCGTGATGACAGGGCCAGGCCGTCTGGCGCGCGCAGGGTGGCGCCGCCCAGCACCGCGATGGGCAGGGAAAACTGGCGCACCATGCGCCGGATCATCATCAATTGCTGGTAGTCCTTTTGGCCAAACACGGCCACGCGGGGCTGTACGCAGGCGAACAACTTCATCACCACGGTGCAGACACCGACAAAAAAACCCGGCCTGAAATGGCCTTCCAGAATGTCGGCCAACTCGGCCGGTGGTTGGACGAGAAAGGTTTGCGGCTCGGGGTACAGCTCTTGCTCACTCGGTGCAAAGAGCACATCGCAACCGGCATCCTGCAGTTTGCTGCAGTCGGCCTCCCAGGTGCGCGGGTAGGTGTCAAAGTCTTCGTGGGGCAAAAACTGCAGTCGATTGACAAAAATACTGACGACCAGCACGTCGCCCAGCGGCTTGGCTTGCCGCACCAGCGCCAGGTGCCCCTCGTGCAGGTTGCCCATGGTGGGCACAAAGGCGGGGTGCTTGTAGGCGCTCAGGTGCTGGCGCAGTTCGGCGATGGTGTTGACGATAAGCATGATATTTTGTGGGACAGACCAAGATTTACATGAAGTGAAATTTGCTCTGTCTCCAACTGATGATTGAAAGTTACCAGGCGTGTAGCGCGTTGTCGGGGAAGCTGCCGTTTTTCACGGCCGCCACATACGCTTGCATGGCTTCCTTGACACCCGGCGCACCGGTCATGAAGTTGCGGACAAACTTCGGCATCTTGCCCAGGTTGATGCCCAGCATGTCGTGCAGCACCAGCACCTGACCCGCGGTGCCGTTGCCCGCGCCGATGCCGATGGTGGCGCAGGACTGGAGTTCCTGGGTGAGCTCAGCGGCCAGTGCGGCGGGTACCATTTCCAGCACCAGCAGGGTGGCCCCCGCATCTTGCAGCTCATGGGACTGGCGCTTCAGGAGGGCGGCAGACTCCTGCGTCCTGCCCTGCACCCGGTAGCCGCCCAGCGCATGCACGGTTTGCGGTGTAAGGCCCAGATGAGCGCACACCGGGATGCCGCGTTCAACCAAGAAGCGCACGGTATCAGCGGTCCAGCCCCCGCCCTCCAACTTGACCATGTGCGAGCCAGCCTGCATCAGGGTGGCAGCGCTGCGCAGGGCTTGCTCGCGCGATTCGTGGTAGCTGCCGTAGGGCATATCGCCAATCAGCCAAGCCGTGGCTTGGGTGCGGCGCAGGCCACGCGCCACGCTTTCAATGTGGTAGCACATGGTCTGCAGAGACACGCCCATGGTGCTGGACAGGCCCTGGCACACCATGCCGAGCGAATCGCCGACCAGGATGCACTCCACGCCGGCGGCGTCGGCCACTGCGGCAAAGGTGGCGTCGTAGGCGGTGAGCATGGTGAGCTTCTCGCCGCGCGCGTGCATTTCCAACAGGCGCGGCAGGCTGATCGGTTTGCGCGCCGATGTTGCAGCGGTCGGTGGCAGCGTGCCGTACGGTGTGGCGCTGGGGGACTCAACGCTCGCGTTCATGAGGGTCTTCCTTCTTACGGGTGGGCGGCAGCCTGCACCGGGATGTGCGAGCGTTGGTGCTGCAGGCGGTTGTTGGCGTCGACAAACACCAGTTGCGGCTTGAATCCGGCAAGCTGTGCCTCGGGCACCTGGGCAAAGGCGGCAATGATGATCAGGTCGCCCACGGCGGCGCGGCGGGCCGCAGAGCCGTTGACCGAGATGATGCCGGTGCCGCGCTCACCGCGGATGGCGTAGGTGACAAAGCGCTCACCGTTGTTGATGTTCCAGATGTGAACCTGTTCGTTCTCGACCAGATTGGCGGCATCGAGCAGGTCCTCGTCGATGGCGCAGGAGCCTTCGTAGTGCAGTTCGCAGTCGGTGACCGTGACGCGGTGGATCTTGGATTTAAGCAGGGTACGCAGCATGGGGGTCTCTTGGTTGGCAGGGTCGGGGTGCCTCAAGGCACCAGCGTGGTCGGTTTGGCATTGGCGTCGGTTTGCGGGTAATCACGACTGAAGTGCAAGCCGCGGCTTTCGTGGCGGGATTGGGCTGAACGGACGATCAGGTCCGCCACCTGCACCAGGTTGCGCAACTCCAGCAGGTCACGGGTGACGTGGAAGGCGGCGTAGAACTCATGAATTTCGCCCTTGAGCAGCGCGATGCGGTGGGCGGCGCGTTCCAGGCGCTTGTTGGTGCGCACAATGCCGACGTAGTCCCACATGAAGCGGCGCAGTTCGTCCCAGTTGTGCGAGATCACCACGGCTTCGTCCGGGTCACCCACGCGGCTGTCATCCCAGGCGGGCAGTGGCCGCGGCTCTGCCACCGGGGTCTGAACGATGACTTGCGTGGCAGCACGCGCGAACACCATGCATTCCACCAGCGAGTTGCTGGCCAGCCGGTTGGCCCCGTGCAGGCCGCTGCAGGCGGCTTCGCCGATGGCGTACAGGCCACCCACGTCGGCGCGGCCGTCCAGATCGGCCATCACGCCACCACAGGTGTAGTGGGCGGCCGGAACCACGGGAATGGGCTGTTTGGAAATGTCAATGCCCAGCTCGAGGCAGCGGGCGTAGATGTTTGGAAAATGCTCCATGAGGAAGGCCAGCGGCTGGTGTGAAATGTCCAGGTAAACGCAGTCCAGACCGCCCTTTTTCATCTCGAAATCGATAGCGCGGGCCACCACGTCCCGCGGTGCCAGTTCAGCGCGGGCATCGTGCTGCGGCATGAAGCGCGTGCCATCGGGCAGCAGCAAACGCCCGCCTTCACCGCGCACCGCTTCGCTGATCAGGAACGACTTGGCATGCGGATGGAACAGGCAGGTCGGGTGAAACTGAATGAATTCCATGTTCTGCACGCGGCAGCCCGCACGCCAGGCAGCGGCAATGCCGTCGCCGGTGGCGGTGTCGGGGTTGGTGGTGTACAGATAAACCTTGCCGGCGCCGCCGGTGGCCAAAATGGTGTGCGGCGCCTCGAAGGTGATCACTTCATCCGTGACGTCGTCGAGCGCATAAAGCCCCAGGCACCGATTGGCACCGGCCTGGTGGTTGCCCAGCGGGTCGAGCTTGGCGCTGGTGATCAAGTCCACCAGGGTGTGGTTCTCAAACAGCGTGATGCTGGGGATCTGGCGCACGCGCTCAATCAGGGTGTTTTGCACAGCCGCGCCAGTGGCGTCCGTCACGTGCACGATGCGCCGGGCGCTGTGACCGCCTTCACGGGTCAGGTGCAACTCGCCGTTTTCTTCCGAAAAAGGGACGCCCATGGTCTGCAGCCAGGCGATGGCCTTGGGTGCGTTTTCCACCACGAAACGGGTGGCGGCCAGATCACACAAGCCGGCGCCCGCGACCAGGGTGTCGTCGATGTGGGCTTGAAAAGTATCGTCCTTGTTCCAGACCGCGGCAATGCCACCCTGGGCCCACTGGCTGGAGCCGTCATTCATGGCGCGCTTGGTAATCACGGCCACGCGCCGGGTCGGCGCCAACAGCAAGGCGGCATTCAGTCCGGCCAGGCCGCTGCCGACAATCAGCACGTCAAAATGAAGCGTGGAGGGGGGAGTCATATTTTTGGCATTCATGCGGGGATTCAGTTAAGTGAATAGGCCAGACGGACGTAGATGGGGGCAAATACTTCGGCCTGGGTGATTTCGATCAGGGTTTCCTTGGCCAGTTCAAGCATGGCGATAAAGGTGACCACCAGCGCTGGTGCGCCGCTGGCCGGGTCGAACAAGTCTTCAAATTCGACAAAGCGGCGCCCCTGCAATTTCTTGAGCACCAGACTCATGTGCTCGCGCACGGACAATTCTTCACGCGTAATTTTATGGTGCTGCACCAGCTTGGCGCGCTTCAAGATCGCGCTCCAGGCTTCCTGCAGTTCGACCACGCTCACATCTGGAAAACGCGGTTGCAGCGACTGCTCAATGAACACCTGCGCCTGCAGGAAGTCGCGGCCAAACTGCGGCACGGCATTGAGCCGAGCGGCGGCCAGCTTCATGCGTTCGTACTCCAACAGGCGGCGCACCAGTTCGGCACGGGGGTCTTCGGCTTCTTGCCCCTCTGCCACTTTCTTGGGCGGCAGCAGCATGCGAGATTTGATTTCAATCAGCATGGCCGCCATCAACAGGTATTCGCCGGCGAGCTCCAGGTTGCGGCCGCGAATTTCTTCGACATACACCAAGTATTGGCGCGTCATGCCCGCCATCGGGATGTCAAGAATATTGAAGTTTTGCTTGCGGATCAGGTACAAGAGCAAGTCCAGCGGCCCTTCAAAGGCCTCCAGAAAGACTTCCAGCGCATCCGGTGGAATGTACAAATCGCGAGGCATGGCAAACAGCGGCTCACCATACAAGCGGGCGACCGCGACGTGGTCCACCACGTCGGGCATGCCGGATGAGTCGGGCTTGAATTGGGCCAGCAGCTCGGCGCTGTTAACCATGCCAGGCAGTCATTTTGCTATCTAAAATATAGCTATAAGCGCCCTGTTCAAGGGGGCTAGAGGCCAATTTGACTCTTAATCAGTGTGCGTCTGGTACACGTAGGGATTTTGTTTGACCTGTGCGGCCCGGTACTCGCGCCAGGCGCTCCAGTCCACGGCTTTGTCCCACAGCAGCTTCAGCCCCTGACGCTGCTTCACGGCCAACTCAGGGTTTTTGGCCTTGATCTGATCGATGAACTGCGTGGCTTCGGACTCGTAGAAGGGGCGATAAAAAATTTTCATGAACATAAACCTTTCGAGCGCATTTTAGCGGCGTCTCAAAGTGTCATCTCTGGCGCCTGCACTGCCGCATTTTTCCGTATAGACGATAATGGCGGTTTGTCTCCCAGCGTGGGAGACCTCATCAGCTATCGGATAGATAGCACTTAACCTTGGCTATGAATGACCGATTTGATGACTGAACTGACCCCCGATACCCTTCCCATGGCTTTTGCGCAGCTGCAATTGGCGGCCCCGCTGGCCCGTGCCGTCGCCGACATGGGCTACGAGTCCATGACACCGATTCAGGCGCAAGCCATTCCGGTGGTGCTGCAGGGCCGTGACGTGATGGGCGCTGCCCAGACCGGCACCGGCAAGACAGCCGCTTTTGCCCTGCCTTTGCTGCAGCGCATGCTCAAGCACGAAAACACATCGACCTCACCGGCGCGCCATCCGGTGCGCGCCCTGGTGCTGCTGCCCACGCGTGAGTTGGCCGACCAAGTGGCGCAAGCCATTAAAGACTACGCGGTTCATACCAACTTGCGCAGTGCCGTGGTGTTTGGCGGCATGGACATGAAGCCCCAGACGCTCGAGCTCAAAAAGGGCGTGGAAATATTGGTGGCCACACCGGGGCGGCTACTGGACCACATTGAAGCCAAGAATTGTGTGCTGAACCAGGTTGAATATGTGGTGCTCGATGAGGCCGACCGCATGCTCGACATCGGTTTCTTGCCCGACCTACAGCGCATCCTGAGCTACCTGCCCAAGCAGCGCACCACGCTGCTGTTCTCGGCCACGTTTTCATCGGAGATCAAACGTCTGGCCAGCAGCTATCTGCAAGACCCCGTGACGATTGAAGTGGCGCGTTCCAACGCCGCAGCCTCCACCGTGGAGCAGCATTTCTACAGCGTCGATGCGGACGACAAGCGTCACGCCCTGCACCAGATTCTGAAGTCACGCGGCATGAAGCAGGCCTTTGTTTTCGTCAACAGCAAACTCGGTTGCGCGCGCCTGGCCCGATCCCTCGAACATGAAGGCCTCAAGACCACCGCCCTGCATGGCGACAAGAGCCAGGATGAGCGCTTGAAGGCCCTCGAAGCCTTCAAAAGCGGCGAAGTCGATTTGCTGGTGTGCACCGATGTGGCCGCGCGCGGTTTGGACATCAAGGACGTGCCGGCGGTATTCAACTTTGACGTCCCCTTCAATGCCGAAGATTACGTGCACCGCATTGGTCGCACCGGGCGTGCCGGCGCGGCTGGCCTGGCCGTCAGTTTTGTGGCCAAGAGCGATCTTCGCTTGGTGGCGGACATTGAGAAGCTGCTCAATACCAAGATTGAACTCGAAGCCATCGAATTTGACGAAAACCTGCCCGACATCCGCAAGCAGGGTCGCATCAACGACGGCCACCGCATGTATGCCGAAGGGGCGCAAAACGACTCCCGTCATGGCACCCATCGGGCCGGCAACCTGCGCGATGTGGCCCATGAAGGTCAATTTGCCCGGCCTGAGCGCGCACCCCGGCGCGACTTTTCCCGACCGGTGTCAGCGCCGCGCGATCCGTTTTTTGACAAGCCCTATGAACCGGCGGTGGCTGCAGCCGCAGAGGCGCCCTCCTGGGAAGCCGCTGCAGGCCGGCAGGGCGCGCGCACCGTGTCTGCCAACATCAAGCCCAAGCGGCGGGTGGCAGCGCTGTTCAAGTCGACTTAATTTCTGTCGGTGTCGGTCCGTTAGCCGGGCTTCTGGGCCTGCTCGCACTTCACCTGAATCAACTCCTGTTGCAGTTGCCCATTGACGCTCTCTAAGTGCAGTGCGCTTAAGGCACCGCCCCAGACGCAGCCCGTATCGAGCGAGAGCACATCAGGGCGTCCCAGCCAACCCAAGGTGGACCAGTGACCAAATGCCACCATCACACCCGAGGTCTGGCGTTCTGGCACCTCAAACCATGGCAGATAACCGGGCGGCGCCGCATCAATCCCGCCGGTGACTTCATAGTCCATATGACCCGTCGGCGTGCAAAAACGCATGCGCGTGAGCGCGTTGACGATCACGCGCAAGCGATTCGTTCCGCTCAACGCCTCATCCCAATGATCGGGTTGGTTGCCATACATTTGCTGCAAAAATTCGCCCAGCGAGTCGCTGCGCAGCACCGACTCCACCTCCTTCGCCAGGGCCATGGTTTGGGTCGCGGACCAGCTTGGCAAAACACCGGCGTGCACCATGAGGATTTCATGCCCGGCGACCTGTTCCAGCATCGCCATGCGCTGCCACCTGAGCCAGTCCAGCATCGCCTGCCGGTCGGGCGCGTCCAAAATGTCCTGGAGCGTGTCTTTGCGGTTCGGCTGGCGCGCACCGTGTGCAACGGCCAGCAAGTGCAGGTCATGGTTACCCAGCAGACATTGCGCGCAAGCGCCATAGCCCATCAGACGGCGCAGCACACCGGCCGAGTCCGGCCCGCGGTTCACCAGATCGCCCAGCAGGAAGAGGGTGTCGCGACTCGGAGAAAAAGATATTTTGTCCAGCAAGCGCTGCAGGGCGCTGTTGCAGCCCTGCACGTCGCCAATCAAGTAAAGTGCCATGGTGTTTATTCTCGCCTGTGATTCATGGAAATCCTGCTAATTGCCTTTCTGATCCTGCTCAATGGCGTGTTTGCCATGTCAGAGCTGGCCTTGGCCGCCAGCCGCAAAGCGCGGCTCAACGCCATGGCCGAAGCGGGGGACAAAGGTGCAGACGCCGCGCTGTCGCTGATGGAAAATCCGAATCATTTCTTGTCCACCGTGCAAGTTGGCATCACGTCGATTGGCGTACTCAACGGCATCGTGGGTGAGGCGGCGTTCAGCGCCGGTGTGGCCGCTTGGCTGCATGGTTGGGGGGTGGCGGACAAAGCCGCCGCCATTTCCGCCACGGCGATTGTGGTCACCTTGATCACTTTTATCACCATCATTTTTGGCGAGTTGGTACCCAAGCGCATTGGCCAGTTGTACCCGGAAATCGTCGCGCGCTGGGTGGCGCGGCCCATGATGTGGCTGGCCGCCGCCGCCGGGCCCTTTGTGAGCTTGCTCTCGGCCACCACTGCCGCGGTGCTCAAATTGTTGCGCATCGACACCACCGGCGCGCGTGCCGTGACCGAAGAAGAAATCACTGCCAGTCTTGAAGAAGGCGTTGACGCAGGCGTGATCGAACAGCATGAGCACCAAATGGTGCAAAACGTGTTTCGGCTTGACGACCGGCCGCTGACGTCGCTGATGGTGCCTCGCACGGATGTGGAATGGCTCGATGCCTCCAGCACGGTGGCCGACAGCCTGAAGCGGGCCGGCTCGGGTGGCGAGCGCGGGGCGCACTCCTGGTATCCGGTGTGCCGCGGCTCACTCGATGACGTGGTGGGCAAGATCAGTGTGGCGCGCTTGCTGCAACTGGGCCCGGATGCGCCAGGCACACTGGAGGCCTACGTGACACCCGCCACTTTTGTGCCCGAGACGCTCAGCGGCATGGAGTTGCTGGAGCAGTTCCGCGCCAAAGCGGGACGCTTTGTGTTGGTGGTGGACGAGTATGGCGTAGTGCAGGGCTTGCTGACGCCCCGTGATCTCTTGGAGGCTATCACCGGGGAGTTGCAGCCGGGCGCGCAGATTGATGCCTGGGCCACGCGGCGCGACGATGGTTCCTGGCTGCTCGATGGCCTGATGCCCGTGGGCGAACTCAAGGTCCGTCTGGCGATTGATGACCTGCCGGAAGAAGACCGTGGCCGTTACAACACGGTCGCGGGCCTGCTGATGTCGGTGTCGGGCCACCTGCCGTCAGTGGGTGAGCGAATTGCGTGCGCCGACTGGCAATTTGAAGTGATGGACCTCGATGGCAAGCGCATTGACAAAGTGCTCGCCACGCCGCTGGCAGCCGACACGCAACCGGGCCAGGTTGGGATCTAGCGGACCGTGAGTACGCGGTTGCGCCCGCCAAGTTTGGCGTCATAGAGCATTTCGTCGGCCTCCTTGATCAGTGCCTCGGCGTT
The DNA here is from genome assembly GCF_010365055.1 of Rhodoferax sp. Taxonomy (GTDB): domain Bacteria; phylum Pseudomonadota; class Gammaproteobacteria; order Burkholderiales; family Burkholderiaceae_C; genus Rhodoferax. Next base: position 21,340 of record NZ_JAAFHA010000037.1, on the reverse strand, counting down.
GCTTGTGCCTGGAAAATGGGACACACCGGCCGAAAAGGTGGACTCAAACCAATGCGCCCTGAAGGGGTATCGGATGCGGCTGAAATCAACCCGGATGCGGTCCAGAATGTCGAACGCCTGATTGGAATCGGAGCCCGGCAAGACGACCAAGAACTCCTCGCCACCATAGCGACCCACAAGATCCGTCTTGCGCAGACGTTGTTTGAGCAGCCAGGCCAGGCTGCGGATCACCTGGTCCCCATTTGGGTGACCAAAGCGGTCATTGATGTTCTTGAATTCGTCAATGTCAATCATGGCGACAGTGAACTGTTTGCCACTGGTGGCGGCCTCGTCAAGGGTCGCGTTTAACTTTTCCTTGATCGTGCGGTGGTTGAACAATCCGGTCAGGCCGTCGTTTTGCATCGAGCGGCGCAGCGCCCGGTAACGTTCAATCTTGCTCTTGACCACCGCATTGAGGAAGACGGGGTTAAAGGGCTTGGTCAGGAAGTGATCGCCGCCCAGGCGCAATGCGTCCACCTGCAGCGCCATGTCGCCGTCGCCAGACAGATAAACCACCGGTGTCGACAGGAACTCGGCATGCTGGCGAATGACCCGGGTGGCCTCCACGCCGGTACAGTCCGGCATGTACATGTCCATCAAGATCAGGTCCGGCTCGAATTGGCGCAGTCCATTGAGCACGTCGGCCGGATTGGCCACGGCGAAGGACTCAATGCCGCTTTGTTTGAGCGTGCGCTGGATTGACTTGCTGGCCGTCAGGGAGTCCTCCACCACCAACACACGGTACGGCGCCTCTTCTTCATTGCCGCACAACTCCATGATCCGGGCCAGGATGGCCGATTGCGGCGTGTCCACGGCAAGGCAGAAGTCACAACCCGCGCGAAGCATGACTTTGAAGCTGTTGAAGTCAACCTGCTGCGAGGACACCAAGAGCTTGCTGGCTGAAAAACGGGTACGCAAGGACTGGATATGCTCGCACGCGGTTGCCAGCGCCATGTCCTGAGTATCAAGCAGCAAAATGCGGGGTTCTTCAGCGTCAGAGGGAACGCCTTGCCAGGGATGAATTTCAGCCTGGATACCGAAGTAGGCCAGTTGTGACATCAGGGCCTGCCAGGAACTGGCACTGTTGCTGATAAACCAGATGCGATGCGTCGGATTGAGGACGCAGGCAGTCTCGGTTGCGTGCGCTTCGCGCCGTTGCGTCATGGGGCGGGTGTTGCTGTCGATGAAGCGCGTCACGCGGGCGCCCAGCGACTCAATCTGGCTGCACAAATCATTCAGGGTATCGACCGACATCTGGTGCTGGTCTGCTTCATCAAACAGGGTCAGCGCCTGCTGTTCCAGCTGGTGCGCCAGCTGATGCAGACCCGACAAGCCCTGATTCTGCAAAAAATCGGAAAAACTCGACAAGCACACCGAAAACTCGACGAACGGCTCGAAGTCGGGTGACTTGAGATAGGTCCACCACTTAAAGAGCAGTTCATCGCTTTTCTTCTTTAATTCAGCAGGCGGGCAAGACATCTTTTTCCCTTAACGTGAAGGGTGAAATTATGACAGCACGGCGTCTGTTGACTTGGCTCTGAGGCAGACGTCCAATTGGGTGGCGGGCAGTGCGCTCAATGGGAGGTGTCGGACCATCAAGCTTCCATTGTGGGTGGGTTTGGGGTTGCTCTTATTTCCGTTCTTGATCGATCGCCCACCATGAGCCGTGTACCATCATTGACCATGAAAGTTGATCCCGCCATCGTTCAAATGTCCGCTGAAAACGTGCGGGCCGAAGTGATCGCGCGGCAACCTGCCCTCAAGCTTGACCCTGCCATTGTTCAGAAGATCAGACAACAGGTGCCGATTTTCAAAGGCATGTCGCCGGACTGCTTGATGCGAACACTGGCGATGGCTGAATATTTTTCGGTCAAGACCGGTGAGGTGCTGTTCAACGAAGAAGACATCGGTGAATCATTTTTTGTTCTGATCGCGGGTGAAGTGCGGGTTGAAAAACTCCGCAACGGCCAAGTGGTCGAGCTGGCCCGGCTCAGTGCGGGTCAATGCGTTGGTGAGATGGCCTTGGTGAGCCAGCGGCTGCGATCGGCCACGGTGCGCGCCCTGCGTGACACCGTCACTATGCGCTTCTATCGCGAGCTCATTGATACCAACCCCGAGAGTGCGCACATCATTTACCGCAATATCGCCAGCATTCTCGCCAGGCGACTCGACGACTCAAGCGTGACGCTGGCCGAGCAGGCCGGGCGCAATACAAGCCCCTGACGCCGGATGACGATTCTTCTCGCGCCCATGGAGGGCTTGCTGGACTTTGTGCTGCGTGACATCCTGACCCGCGTCGGCGGCGTGGACCGCTGCGTCTCCGAATTCATCCGCGTCACCAATACCTTGCTGCCCGAGCAGGTGTTCACGCGCGTCGTGCCTGAGCTGCTCAATGGCGGCTGCACTTTTGCGGGCGTGCCGGTGCGGCCGCAATTGTTGGGTTCTGACCCGGTTTGCCTGGCAGAAAACGCCGCCCGCTTGGCCGCCCTGGGGCCGCCCGGCATTGACCTGAACTTTGGCTGCCCGGCCAAAACGGTCAATCGCCACGGCGGCGGGGCCGCCTTGCTTGACGAGCCCGAGTTGCTGTTGGCGATCGCGGCGGCGGTGTGCCGCGCCGTCCCAGCGGAAATGCCGGTGTCGGCCAAGATGCGCCTGGGCGTTCATGATGATTCACGGGCGCTGGAGTGCGCGCTGGCACTCGAGGCCGGTGGCGCGAGTGAGCTGGTGGTGCACGCCCGCACCAAGGCCGATGCCTACCGGCCCCCCGCTTACTGGGAGCGTATCGCTGATATCCGCGCTGTGGTTCGCATCCCCGTCGTGGCCAATGGCGAAATCTGGAATGTGCAGGATGCGCTGCGTTGTCGCGCGGTGTCGGGCTGCGACAGCTTGATGTTGGGCCGTGGCATGGTGAGCGACCCGGGCTTGGCCCTGGCTGTTCAGGCGGCGATGGCAAGCCCGGTGCAGCACCCGGCCATCAACTGGGCGACGCTGCTGCCCTTCATTGCCGAGTTCTGGCGCCTGGTGTGCACGCGACTGGAGCGTCGCCAGCAGGCGGGGCGGCTCAAGCAATGGCTCAACTTTCTGCGTCGCCACCACCCCGAAGCCGAACTCGCCTATGGGGCGCTGCGCACACTCAGCGAGCCGGCTGACATTGACCGGTGGCTGGCCTTGCAGTGAGCGCCACCGGGCGCGCCAATCACAGATTTTGCACAGCCCTGGTTGGTCAATCCGGGGTCAAGAAGTCGCCATGAATCGATTACCATCAATGCGTTCAGGAGGCTTTATGTTTGCAAATATCCGCATCACGCACAGATTTGTTGCTGTGATTGTCATTTTTTCGGCTGCCATGTGGGCCGTGATTGGTGTCGCTTACTGGGGCCAGGCGTCGACCCGGGACAGCATCAAGACCTTGCACGACGACGCGATGCAGCCCGCCCTGATGGCGGAGCAGTCGATCGACAAACTCGTACAAAACCGCATGCAGGTGTTGCTGGCGTTCCAGCATGCCCCGGATGGGCCGCTGGTCTCTGTCCATGAGCATCCGACCAGCCTTCATACCGACACCATTGCCGGCAATCGCACTGAAGCCGACCGGGTTTTCAAGGTGATGGAATCCTCGGTGGCCAACCCGGAAGAAAAAGCACTGTTCGAGGCCGCCAAAGTGAGCTGCTTGGCTTGGCGCGACAAGCTTGACCAGGCGGTCAAGGCGATCCAGGCAAATGACTTCAGCCCGGCCATCATGGCGCAGTTCCTCAAGGCCAGTCGCGAGGAAGGTGAGGCCGCGGTCAAGGCGTTGCAGGTTTACCGCGACTACCAGGTCACCCAGGCCAACGACGCCTATGCGGCAGCGCAAGAGCGTGTTCGCACGACGCTGATGGTGTTCGGTCTGATCGTATTGATAGGTGCCACGCCGGCAACATTGCTCACGCTCACGCTGCTCAAGCGCATGCGCCTGGGGTTCAAACTGGCCAACGAAACGGCGGCCGCCATTGCCGAGGGCGATTTGACCCACGTCGTGCCGCACACCGGTCGCGACGAGATTGGCAAGCTGCTGTTTCACATGGAGACCATGCGCAGCAAACTGCAGCACGTCATCGGCCAGGTGCGCGACGGCTCTGATTCCATCGCCAGTGCCGCGAGCGAAGTCGCCACCGGCACGCTGGACTTGTCGAAACGCACCGAGGAGCAAGCCAGTTCGCTGGAAAAGACCGCCTCCGCGTCCGAAGAGTTGACCAGCACCGTGCAGAACAACGCCGACAACGCCGCTCAGGCGAACCAGCTCGCGGCATCCGCTTCGGACGTGGCCAGTCGCGGTGGGGCGGTGGTGGCGCAAGTGGTCGACACCATGGAAGCCATCAACACCTCATCGCGCAAGATTGTGGACATCATTGCCGTGATCGACGGTATCGCCTTCCAGACCAACATCCTGGCGCTCAACGCCGCTGTGGAAGCGGCGCGCGCCGGTGAACAGGGCCGCGGTTTTGCCGTGGTGGCAGCCGAAGTGCGCAGCCTGGCGCAGCGCAGCGCCGAAGCGGCCAAAGAGATCAAGACGCTGATTTCCGACTCGGTGCAGAAGGTCGGCGTCGGCACGGCGCAGGTCGCCCAAGCCGGTGCCACTATGCAGGAGATCGTGACCGGCATCCAGCGCGTGGCCGGCATTGTGGGGGAGATCGCCCTGGCCAGCCGCGAGCAATCCACCGGCATTGCCCAGATCAACCAGGCCGTCACCCATCTGGACGGTGTGACGCAGCAAAACGCCGCGCTGGTCGAGCAGACCTCGGCCGCGTCCAACGCCTTGCAGGAACAGGCGCGCGATCTGGCGGGTTTGGCGGCCTCGTTCAAGCTGGAGCAGCACGCGGGCACCGACAGCAGCCCGGGCCGCTTGCGTTTGCGCTGACGCCGGGTAGCCGTCAAGGCGTCCCCGCCCTTCCTTATTCAGCCAACGCCTTTTTGGCCTTGGTCTTACTGCCCATCCCCCACCGGCACGCAACAGCAAAACAAATTGCGGTCGCCATAGACGTTGTCGATGCGGCCGACCGGCACCCAATATTTGGCCTGTTTCAGGCTGGGCACCGGGAACGCCGCCAGTTCGCGTGAGTAGGGCCGGTCCCAGGCCTCGCCCAGCAGCGATGCAGCGGTATGCGGTGCGTGGCTCAGCGGGTTGTTGCCCTGCGGCCAGGCACCTTGCTCCACCTTGGCAATCTCGGCCCGGATGGCGATCATGGCGTCAATGAAGCGGTCCAGTTCGTCCAGCGTTTCGCTTTCGGTGGGCTCCACCATCAGCGTGCCGGGCACCGGAAAGCTCAGGGTGGGCGCATGAAAGCCATAGTCCATCAGGCGCTTGGTCACGTCTTCAGCGGTCACGCCATGGACGCCGCCGCTGCTTTCTTTCAAGGGGCGCAAATCCAGGATGCATTCGTGCGCGACACGGCCGGGCTTGCCCTCAGAAGAAACGCTGGTGTAGAGCGTGGGGTAATGGTCTTTGAGCCGCACGCTGATGTAGTTGGCACTCAAAATGGCGACCTCGGTGGCCGCCTTCAAGCCAACAGCACCCATCATGCGGCAGTACATCCAACTGATGGGCAGCACGGCCGCGTTGCCCAAGGGGGCGGCTGATACCGCACCCACGCCATGACCGGGCAAGTACGGCACCAGATCGGCCACCACGCACACCGGCCCGACGCCGGGGCCGCCGCCGCCGTGCGGAATGCAGAAGGTCTTGTGCAGGTTCAGGTGGCTCACGTCGCCGCCCAATTCGCCCGGTGCGGCCAGACCCACCAGCGCGTTCATGTTGGCGCCATCGACATACACGCGCCCGCCATGGCTGTGTACCAGCGCGCACAGGTCTTTCACGCTGGTCTCGAACACGCCGTGGGTGCTGGGGTAGGTGATCATCATCGCGCCCAGGTTGGCGCTGTATTGCTCGCACTTGGCGTTCAGGTCCGCCATGTCGACATTGCCGTTGGCGTCGCATGCGGTCACCACCACCTTGAAACCGGCCATGGCGGCGCTGGCCGGATTGGTGCCGTGCGCGCTACTGGGAATCAGGCAGATGTTGCGATGGGCCTGGCCGCGTGCCGCATGAAAGCCGCGAATCGCCATCATGCCCGCGTATTCGCCTTGCGAGCCCGCGTTGGGCTGCAGGCTGATGCCCGTGTAGCCGGTGGCCTGGCACAGCCACGCGCGCAGTTGCTCGTCCAGCTCGGCGTAGCCAGCGCGCTGCTCGGCCGGGCAAAACGGGTGGATGTCGGCAAATTCGGGCCAGGTGATGGGGATCATCTCGCTGGTGGCGTTGAGCTTCATGGTGCAGCTGCCCAGCGGGATCATGCTGCGGTCCAGTGCCAGGTCAAAGTCAGACAGGCGCCGGATGTAGCGCAGCATACCGGTTTCACTGTGGTGGCTGTTGAACACCGGGTGCGTCAGGTAGGCGCTGGTGCGCAGCAGGGCAAAGGGCAGCAGGGTGCTGGCGGCCTGCTCGAAGTCGCTGACCTGCGGCATCGTCTGGCCGGGCTTGGCAAAGAAACCCCAGAGTTGCGCGACATCGGCGCGGGTGGTCGTTTCATCGAGCGACACACTTAAAGAATTATTTGAAGCAAATCGCAGGTTAGCCCCCGCCGACAGTGCTTTAGTAGCTATTGAATTCGTAGCTTCCCCGGTGTGCACCGTGAGCGTATCAAAGGAGCTGGCGTTGGCGCTTCGGTAGCCCAGGGCCAGCAAACCTTGCGCCAGGACTGCGGTCAAGGTCGCCACACGTTGCGCGATCCGCTTCAAACCGGCGGGTCCGTGGTAAACGGCGTACATGCTGGCCATCACCGCCGGCAGCACCTGCGCGGTGCAGATGTTGGAGGTGGCTTTCTCGCGGCGAATATGTTGCTCGCGCGTTTGCAGTGCCAGCCGGTAAGCCGGATTGCCGTGCACATCGATGCTCACACCGACCAGCCGGCCGGGCATGGTGCGTTTGTATTCGTCGCGGCAGGCCATGTAGGCGGCGTGCGGGCCGCCGTTGCCCATCGGCATGCCAAAGCGCTGCGTGCTGCCCACGGCAATGTCGGCACCCAGTTCGCCGGGGGGCTGAAGCAGGGTCAGCGCCAGCAGGTCAGCGGCCATGACGACGATGCCGCCTTTGGCCTTGTAGGCCTTGATCCACGCGCGGGCATCGTTCACCACACCGCTCACGCCGGGGTATTGCAGCAGCACGGCAAAGCTGTCCTGGCTCAAGGCCTCATTGCCGCTGCACACCTTGACCTCAATGCCCAGCGGCTCGGCGCGGGTCTGGATCACGGCCAGCGTTTGTGGCAACACCTCGCTGTCCACCAAAAACGTGGTCGATTTGGACTTGCTGGCGCGCAGCGCCATGGTCATGGCCTCCGCTGCGGCGGTGGCTTCGTCCAGCATCGAGGCATTGGCCATCGGCATGCCGGTCAGGTCCATCACCATGGTCTGAAAGTTGACCAGCGCCTCCATGCGGCCTTGGCTGATCTCGGCCTGGTACGGTGTGTACGCGGTGTACCAGGCGGGGTTTTCCAGGATATTGCGCAGAATCACGCCGGGCGTGAGCGTGCCGTAGTAGCCCTGACCGATGTAGCTTTTGAACACCTTGTTCTTGGCGGCCATGATCTTGAGCTCGGCCAGTGCAGCGGCCTCAGAAATCGGCGCGGGGATGTCCATCGGCTGGCTGCGGGCAATGGAGCGCGGCACGATCTCATGGATGAGGTCGCTGCGTGATGCAGCCGCCACGACTTTGAGCATCACGGCTTCGTCAGCCGCGTCGATGCCAATGTGGCGCGCAATGAATTCGGACGGGTTTTCTAGTTCAGACAAAGCGGGGGTAGAGGGTGTGGGCATGGCAGACTCAATGATCCGTTCGCCCTGAGCCTGTCGAAGGGCCAGCGAAACTGGAAAAGGGGCAAGGGCGTCGACAGGCTCAGCCCGAACGGTGTTGGCTGGCAAAAACTTGTCATTTCTGAACGGTCGGGAAACCAGATGTCATGGCGGCCCACACTGAGCGAAATGACAGTCGCTGTCAGTGCGCGTCAGCGGCGTAGCTGGCGTAGCTGGTTTCGTCCATCAACGCGTCCAGGTCGGCCGGATTGGCCAATTTGAATTTGAAGAACCAGCCCGCACCCAGCGGATCGCTGTTGGCCAATGAGGGATCGGCGCGCAGGGCTTCGTTGACTTCCACGACTTCGCCGTTGGCGGGCATGTACACGTCCGCGGCGGCCTTGACCGATTCGACCACGGCGACGGCGTCTTTTTGCGCGTAGGTCTTGCCGACTTCGGGCAGGTCGACAAAGACCACATCGCCCAAGGCGTCTTGCGCGTGCTGGGTGATGCCGACGGTACCGAGGTTGCCGTCAATGTTGATCCATTCGTGGTCGGGGGTGTATTTGATGGTCATGAGCGTTCTCTTGAGCTAGAAGTTGAAAGGGACAAGGGGTTTGGCGAATTGCAGATTGCGAATGACGAAAGAGCGGGCGGGGACGGGCCTAACCACGGAAGTAGTTGGTTGGCACAAACGGCATCGCCACCACCTCCATGGGCACCGGCTTGCCGCGCACCATGGCGTTGACGCGCGTGCCCAAGGTGGCGAGCTCAGGCGGTACATAGCCCATGGCGATGGGCTGGTCGATGGTTGGGCCGAGCAAGCCGCTGGTGACTTCGCCAATGCGCTGACCCTGCAAGTTCTGCAGTTCTGTATGCTCACGCACCGGAATGCGCTCCAGTGCCAACAGTCCAACACGTTTTCGGGTTGCAGCCCCCGTCCCACCTGCGAGTTGCGCTAGTATTTTTGCAGCACCCGGAAAACCACCGGCGCGCGCGCCACCGGTGCGGCGCACCTTCTGCATGGCCCATTGCAGACTGGCTTCAACCGGTGTGGTCGTGCTGTCAATGTCGTTGCCATACAGCGGCAGACCGGCTTCCAGTCGCAGTGAGTTGCGTGCGCCCAGCCCAATCGGTTTGACTTCAGGTTGCGCCAGCAGCGCTTGCGCCAGCGCTTGCGCTTGGGAATCGAGCACTGAAATCTCAAAGCCGTCTTCGCCGGTGTAGCCGCTGCGGGTCAGGAACACGTCAATGGCTTGTTCGCCCGCCTGAATCGTGAAATGGCCCCCGGTCATGAACACCAGCTTTTCCACGCCCGGTGCCAGGCGCGACAGGGCGGTCACGGCAAGCGGCCCTTGCAGTGCCAGCAAGGCACGCTCCGGCATGGGAATCACCTGGCAGCGACTGCCGATCTTGGCCTGAATGTGCGCGATGTCACCGACCTTGCAAGCGCCGTTGACGATGACAAAAATATCGCTGCCCCGATTGACGAACATCAAGTCGTCGATGATGCCGCCCTCGTCATTGAGCAGCAGGCCGTAGCGCTGTTTGCCTACCGGCAAATCGATCACATCGACTGGAAGCAGGCTCTCAAACGCGGCGGCGGCATCGGGCCCGACCAAGCGCAACTGGCCCATGTGGGATACGTCAAACAGGCCGGCAGCGGTGCGGGTGTGTTTGTGTTCAGCCATCAGGCCGGCTGGGTATTGGACCGGCATGGAATAGCCGGCGAACGGCACCATGCGGGCACCAAGCGACACATGCAGGTCGTTGAGCGGGGTTTTAGAGAGGTTGTCGGACGTGGGCGTCATCAGCGAACTCCTGCAAAGGAAAAGGGGCAAGTCAAATACCATGACCTCGACCGATGTCGAAAGCCATGGGCTGCCCCCGCTGTCCGCTTTACCTGAGAGATTCGCCGCTGCCAGTTGCACACAGGGTGCTGGCCTCGGGTTGCTCCTTCGGTGGATCACCCTGGCGTCCAAGCGCCAGCGGTGACCTCTCTCCAGTGGGGAATCACTCCAAGGTCTTGCGACCTTTGAAGTGTTTGTCAGTCCTTTTGCCTGAGCGTTCAAACTGCTGCGATCAGCAACTCTGCGCCTTCGGCGGCCACCTCACGGGGCTGGCTCTCTCCTGACCCGGCGGATTTTACAACTACATCCCCGCGTAATTCGGTCCGCCGCCGCCTTCGGGCGTGACCCAGACGATGTTTTGCGTCGGGTCCTTGATGTCGCAGGTTTTGCAGTGCACGCAGTTGGAGGCGTTGATCTGCAGCCGATCGGTGCCGTCATCGTTCTTGACAAACTCATAGACCCCGGCCGGGCAATAGCGCGCCTCGGGCCCGGCAAATTTGGCCAGGTTGATGGCGACCGGCACGCTGGCATCTTTCAAGGTCAGGTGCGCGGGCTGATTCTCTTCATGGTTGACGTTGCCGATGAAGACGCTGCTCAGGCGGTCGAAGGTGAGCTTGCCGTCAGGCTTGGGGTAAACAATCGGCTGGCACTCGGCGGCGGGTTTCAGGTAGGCGTAGTCGGGCTTGTCGCGGTGAATCGTCCAGGGCATCTTGCCGCCCAGTCCAAACTGCTCCAGACCATTCATCAGGGTGCTCACCCGCAAGCCGTACTTGAACCAGGCCTTGAAGTTGCGCGATTTGTTGAGTTCGGTAAAGACCCAGCTGTTCTCGAACGCCTCGGGGTACGTGGCCAGTTCGTCATGCTGGCGTCCCGCTGTGACGGCCTCAAATGCCGCCTCGGCTGCCAGCATGCCGGTCTTGATGGCGGTGTGGCTGCCCTTGATGCGGCTCACGTTCATGAAGCCGGCCTCGCAGCCGACCAGGGCGCCACCGGGAAAAACCGTTTTTGGCAGCGCCATCAGACCACCGGCCGTGATGGTGCGGGCGCCATAGGCCAGCCGTTTGGCGGTCACTTCGCCTTGTGCGTTTTCAAAATACCAGCGCACATTGGGGTGGGTTTTCCAGCGCTGGAACTCCTCGAACGGGCTCAGGTAGGGGTTTTGGTAGTTCAGCCCGGTGATGAAGCCCAAGGCGATCTTGTTGTCGGGCATGTGGTACATGAAGGAGCCGCCGTAGGTGGCGTTGTCCAGCGGCCAGCCAGCGGTGTGCATGGCAAACCCAGGTTGGTGGCGCGAGGGGTCGACCTCCCACAACTCCTTGATGCCCAGACCGTAAGCCTGCGGGTCACAGCCCTCGTCGAGCTTGAATCTTTCAATCAGCTGGCGGCCCAGATGACCGCGTGAACCCTCGGCAAAAATCGTGTACTTGGCCAGTAGCTCCATGCCGATCTGGAAATTCTCGCCCGGCTCGCCTTCCTTGTTGACGCCCATATTGCCCGTGGCGACCCCCCTGACAGCACCCTGCTCGGTGTACAGCACTTCAGCGGCTGCGAAGCCGGGGAAAATTTCCACCCCCATGTTCTCGGCCTGGGTGGCCAGCCAGCGCGTCAACTCGCCCAGGCTGATGATGTAGTTGCCGTGGTTATGGCTGCATTTGGGCAGCAAAAAGTTGGGGGTTCGGTAGCCTGATTTTTCGCTCAGGAACATCATGGCGTCATCGGTCACCGGCTGGTTCAGAGGCGCGCCCATCGCCTTCCAGTCGGGAAACAGCTCATTCATGGCAATCGGGTCCATGATGGCGCCCGAGAGACTGTGCGCGCCCGGTTCGGCGCCTTTTTCCAGCACCACCACCGACAGCTCCTTGCCATTTTCAGTCGCCAGTTGCTTCAGACGAATGGCGGTGGCCAAGCCAGCGACGCCGCCGCCAACAACCACCACGTCGTATTCCATCGCTTCTCGAGGGCCGAACTGGGCCAGGATTTCCTGATTTGTCATGAGTTATCTCGCTTGATAATGGGGCTTGGTCCGGGAATGGACCGCGACCCGTGATTGTCGAACGCAAAAATCATTTTAGGCGTTCAATTTGAAAAATAGAACGATCGTTCTTTTTGTTGTTGATGGAGACTCTCTAAATGGCTTACAACATTGATCTTTCAGGCCGTGTGGCTTTTGTCACCGGCGCCTCCAGCGGACTGGGTGCCCAGTTTGCCAAGACCCTGGCCAGTGCCGGTGCCGCCGTCGTGCTGGCGAGTCGCCGAGTGGACAAGCTCAAAGACCTGCGCGCCGAAATTGAAGGCCAGGGCGGCGACGCCCATGTGCTTGAACTCGACGTGACCGACTTCGGCTCCATCAAGTCGGCCGTGGCGCATGCCGAGACCGAAGTCGGCTCGATTGACATCCTGGTCAACAACTCGGGCGTCAGCACCACGCAGCGCCTGCAGGATGTGTCGCCCGAGGACTATGACTTCATGTTCGACACCAACGTCAAGGGTGCCTTCTTTGTCGCGCAAGAGGTCGGCAAGCGCATGCTCGCGCGCGCCAAAGGCTCGGCGCCCGGCACCTACACCGGAGGGCGCATCGTCAACATTGCCTCGATGGCGGGCTTGCGCGTGCTGCCGCAAATCGGGGTGTATTGCATGAGCAAGGCGGCGGTGGTGCAAATGACGCGGGCCATGGCGCTGGAATGGGGCAAGTTTGGCATCAACGTCAACGCCATTTGCCCGGGCTACATTGACACCGAAATCAACCACCATCACTGGAGCACCGAGCAGGGGCAAAAGCTGGTGCAGATGCTGCCGCGCAAGCGCGTGGGGCAAGCCAAAGACCTGGACGCCGTGCTGGTGATGCTGTGCTCGGACCAAAGCCATTTCATCAACGGCGCGGTGATCTCGGCTGACGATGGCTTTGGTGTCTAAGCAAGAATGCTGAAAGGCATTCTTGCCGGACTGTTGGCGGGCGCCCTGTGGGGCATGGTGTTTGTGGTGCCGCGCATGGCGCCGGGGCTGTCATCGGTTGACCTCACCGCCGGTCGTTTCGTCAGCTTTGGCGTCATGTCGGCGCTGTCGATGGCCTTCACCTGGACCAGTCACCAGTTGCCCACGCTGCGCCAGGCCGTGACGGCACTCGGGATGAGCCTGATCGGCGCCACCGGCTACTACCTGTTGTTGGCGCTGGCGATCGGGCGCGCCGGCACCGAGGTGCCGACGCTGATTGTGGGCACCATCCCACTGTGGGTCATGCTGCTGGGCAAACCCTTGGGGCTGAAATGGGCGCACCTGTTGCCCGGCTTGCTACTCACGGCCACCGGCTTGCTGTTGATGATGAACGTCACGCTCACGGCGCTGGCACCCAGCGTCTGGGCGACTGAGCCTGACAGGGCTGAATTCTGGCTGGGTGTGGCACTGGCGACGGCGGCGATGCTGTGCTGGACGGCGTTTGCCATCCTGAACGCGGCCTGGCTCAAGCGCCACCCGGAGGTCAGCGCCACGGAGTGGACCAACTGGCTGGGACTGGCCACGGGTGTTGGCGCGGCCTTGCTCTGGTTGATTGCAGGTTCTGAGTCAAAAGTGCTGCTAACCCTTGACCATCCTGTGCAAGCAGCTGCAATTTGCATAGTCACTGGCGTCGGCTCCGCGTGGGCCGCCGGCATTCTGTGGAACATTGCCAGCCAGCGTCTAAGCGTCAGTTTGTGCGGGCAACTGATTGTCAGCGAGACCTTGTTCGCCCTGCTTTACTCGTTCTGGTGGGACGGCGCCTGGCCTGGCGCACTGCAACTGCTCGCGGCGGCGCTGTTCACGCTGGGCATTCTGGCCAGCATCCGGGCGCACCGATGAAGGCGTGGCGCAATATCAATGTGCAGCGCGGCAACCGCAAGCGCTGGTTGGGCGCACCGGGTTCGCTCAGTGCGCGGCTGGCCGGCGCGGGACAGCGCTTCAGCGTGCAGGTGCTGAGCCAGGGCCTGCAGGCACTTCACCCCGATGAGGCCCGGGCCCTGGGCCTGGGCCGGCGCCGGGCGGGCTACGTGCGCGAGGTGCTGCTGCGCGTGGACGACGTCGCCGTGGTATTTGCTCGCAGCGTCACCACGCACCCGCACTCCCAGGGGCCGTGGCGCTCGATCCGGGGCCTGGGCACGCGGCCACTGGCCGATGTGCTGTTCCGGCAGCACGGCATGGCGCGCACGCCACTGCAATTTGCCAGGCTGCCCCCCGCCAGCCCGCTGCATCGCCACGTGGCGCAAGCCTGGTTGGGCGGCACCGGCGCGGCGCTGTCCGGCCGCACGCTGCCGGCGCGGCGCTCGGTTTTTACCCGCGCGGCGGCGCCGCTGCTGGTGATGGAAGTGTTTGCCGCAGCGCACGCGCCCTGGTGCTGGCCGAGCACGATGGCACGCCGCGGCCCACCCCTTGTACCGAGGACGAAGATATGAAATTCGAGATTCCAGAACAGAAAAAACTGGTCTACCAGATGATCATTCCGATTCGCTGGGGCGACATGGACGCGATGAACCACGTCAACAACACCACCTATTTCCGCTACCTGGAGACTTGCCGCATTGACTGGATGCGCGCCGCGGGCTGCATGCCGGACCCGCACGGCGAGGGGCCGGTGATCGTTAACGCGTTCTGCAACTTCTACAAGCAGCTCGAATACCCCGGTGACGTGTTGATGAAAATGTATGTGAGCGACCCTGGCCGCACCACCTTTGAGAGCTGGGCCACGATGGAGCGCCTTGACCAGCCGGATGTGATTTACGCCGCTGGTGGCGCCACCACCATCTGGGTTGATTTTCCGAAACAAAAGGCCACCACGCTGCCCGACTGGATGCGCGAGCAGGTGAGCTAGTTTATAGACGAAATCAGGCTGTAGCCCGCGTCCCGTAAAGCTTTGTAGATTCTATTTATATAGCATAAAATGGCCTGCACTTCTGCGCGTCGTTTGAGCTCGTGGCTGCAGGCGTCGCCAGCACGCGGCAGACTCACACCAGCTTGACATTTGACAATTGCCAGCATCGACTTGCGGCCAAATAATGCGCCAGTCGAGGCAAATTTCCTCTCGTTGCGTCTTGTCAATCAGACTTAGGCTGCTGCGCCGGCAGGACCAGGCTTCTCCATTTGTGCTGCAGTTGCAAGATTGCGTACAGCTTAAGGCTGTAGGATATTAAGAGAAGCAGAGAAGTAGACAGGAGGTTGATTGAATAAGAACAGGGTATCGCCCATGCCGCAGCCATTTTCCGTTGTTGGCATCGGCGCTTCGGCCGGGGGGCTGGTGGCGCTGGAGCAATTCTTTTCGCACGTGCCGCTCAACAGCGGGCTGGCCTATGTGATCGTGCAGCATCTGGATCCCAAGCGAGAAGGCATGCTGGTGGAGTTACTGCAGCGCCATACCCCGATGCCGGTGGCCGAGGTGCAAGACCAGACGCCGGTCGAGGCCAATCGTGTTTACGTGATTGCCCCGGGGCACGACCTGTCCTTGCTCAAGGGCGTGCTGCACTTGCTGGTGCCACCCGAGCCGCGCGGTCTGCGCCTGCCGATTGATTTCTTTTTCAAATCACTGGCCGATGACCAGCAGGAACGCGCCATCGGCGTCATCCTCTCCGGCATGGGCTCGGACGGTACCCAGGGCCTGCGCGCCATCCGGCAAGCCGCTGGCGCCTGTTTTGTGCAAACCCCTGCCAGCGCCCAGTTTGACAGCATGCCGCGCAGCGCGCTGGATGCGGGCGTCGCCGATGTGGTGGCGCCGGCCAACGAGCTGCCGGTCAAGATCATGACCTATGCCGGGCGCAGCCAGCTCGCTCTCAACGCCGACAACCGGCTTAAAGCGGATCAAGCGGATGACGGTTTTCTCGACAAAGTGATCGTCTTGCTGCGCAGCCAGACCGGACACGACTTTTCGTTTTACAAGAAATCCACCATTTCGCGGCGTGTGGAGCGGCGCATGGGCCTGCATCAACTGGCCCACGTCGGCGACTACCTGCGCTATCTGCGCGAGAACCCGCATGAGTCCGAGCTGCTGTTCAACGAGTTGCTCATCGGGGTGACCAGCTTCTTTCGCGATCCCGCGGTGTGGGACCAGGTCAAAAACGAAGTCATCCCGTCGTTGTTGGCCATGCACCCGGACGGTGCCGCACTGCGCGCCTGGGTGCCCGGCTGTTCCACTGGTGAAGAGGCGTATTCACTGGCCATGATTTTCCGCGAGGCGCTGGAGCAAGCCAAGCCGACGTCGCACCTCACGCTGCAGATTTTTGCGTCTGATCTGGACCGTGACGCCATTGCCAGCGCCCGCAACGGCGTCTATCCGCGCCATATTGCCGCCGATGTGTCCGAACAGCGCCTCGCCCGGTTTTTTGCGGAAGATGCTGCGGGGTACCGCATCGGCAACGACATTCGCGAGATGGTGATCTTTGCCCAGCACAACCTCATTGCCGATCCACCCTTCACCAAACTCGACCTGCTGAGTTGCCGCAACCTGCTGATTTACCTGGAAGCCGAGTTGCAGGTGAAGCTGATGGAGCTGTTTCATTACAGTCTCGGTGCTGGCGGCTTCTTGCTGTTGGGTAGCGCCGAGTCGATTGGTTCCGCCACTGAACTATTTACCCCTTTGCCGGGCAAGTCACGGCTTTATCGCCGCCTCGATACCACGGATCGGGTGCTGCCGATCGGCTTTCCGGCGGCGTTTGTGCAGGCGCATGGCAAGCTGGGGACGGGCAACGCGGCGACCCTTGCCGACGCTTCAATGACCACGCCCGGTCTGAAGGCCATGGTCGAGACGCTGGTGCTGCAACGGTACGCGCCCGCAGCGGTGCTCGTGACCGAACAGGGAGTCACGCTGTATTTCAGCGGCAAAACCGGCAAATACCTGGAGCTCCCTGCCGGCAAACCCACCCTGAATTTGTTCGCGATGGCGCGTGATGGCATCGACCAGGCGCTGAGCGAGGCCTTTCACCGCGCGATGCGTGACAAAACCGGGGTCACACTCAAAAACGTCAAGGTCACCAGCGAGACCGCCGTGCAGCATGTTGACATCGTCGTTCAGCCGCTGCACGAGCCGGTGGCCCTGCGTGGCCTGGCGCTGATTGTTTTCTATGATGTCCCCAAGCCCCGCCACAGTCGCGCGTACAACCGAGGCGCCGGCTTGGCCGCTGATGCCACCCGCGTTGAAGCGCTGGAGCAGGAGTTGCAGCATTCGCGCGAGGAGGCCAAGTCCGTGCGCGAAGAAATGCAGACCTCGCAGGAAGAGCTGAAGTCAAGCAACGAAGAATTGCAGTCGATGAATGAAGAATTGCAGTCCGCCAATGAGGAGTTGACCACCTCCAAGGAGGAGATGCAGTCGATGAACGAAGAGCTGCAAACCGTCAACTATGAATTGCAAGCGAAGGTGGCCGACCTGGCGCGTGCCAGCAATGACATGAAGAACCTGCTCGACAGCACCGAGATTGCCACCCTGTTCCTGGATGAAGCCCTGCATGTGCGGCGCTTCACGCCCCAGACCACCCGCATCATCAAGCTCATTCCTGGCGACATGGGGCGCCCCATCACCGACATTGTCTCCGAGCTGATCTACCCCGAGCTGGCGCGCGATGCCCGTGAGGTGCTGCGCACGCTGGTGTTCTGTGAAAAGGATGTTCCCGCTGCCGATGACCGCTGGTTCAGGGTGCGCATCATGCCCTACCGCACGCAGGAGAACCGCATTGACGGTCTGGTCATCACTTTTTATGATATCAGCGGCAGGAAGAAGCTTGAAGCGGAGTTGCAGGCCATGAAGGCGCGGCTGGCGGCGCCGTCTGACAACTCGAAACCACAGGGGAATGGCGATGGGATTTCGTAGAAACCCGCTCAGTCTGGAAGACTTGCGCGAGCTTGCCCGCAAGCGTTTCCTGGGCCGCACCGCCAGCAACGCCAAGGCTTTGACTGTGGCCGAGGCACAGCATTTGTTTGAAGAACTCGAGATTCATCAAATTGAACTGGAGCTGCAAAACGAGCACCTGAACACAACCCGCCTGCAACTCGAGTCGGCGCTCAATCAGAGCAACGAATTCAACGATTTTGCGCCGGTCGGCATTTTTTCACTCGATGCCGCCGCGGCCATCACCAAATTAAATCTCGCCGGGGCCAGTCTGTTGGGCCGCGAGCGCTCCCGTCTGTTGGGCAGCCGACTCGGGCTCTTTGTGGCCGACGCCGATCGCCCAAATTTCAACGCCCTGCTGGAGCAAGCCACCAGCTCTGGTGACGTGCAAAGCGGTGAGTTGATGTTTGCCAACAAAGGGCCGCTGGTGTCGCATGTGCAAGTCAAGGTGGCCGCGTTGGCGCCGCCCCAGGGCTGGCAGATTATTCTGGTGGACATCACCGAACGCCGGCTGGCAGAGGAGCAATTGCGCGCCAGCGAGGAACGTTGGAAGCTGGCGCTGGAGGCGGCGGGTGACGGTGTCTGGGACTGGAACGTGGTGACCGGTGAGCAGGTTTTCTCAAGGCGTTTCGAGCAACTCTACGGTTTTGCTGAAAATGAGTACGGGCATCACCTCGATGACTGGGTGTCACGCATACATCCCGATGACAGGGCGCGTGTCATCAGCGCCCATCAAGAGTGCCTGAGCGGCAGGGCTGCCAGCACCTTCATTGAATTCCGCGGCCAATGCAAGGACGGCAGCTGGAAATGGGTGCTTTCCCGCGGCGCCGTCGTCAGCCGCAGCAGCGACGGCAAGGCCTTGCGCATGATCGGCACGCACGTCGACATCAGCAAACAAAAATTGACTGCAGAAGCACTGCTGCTCGCCAGCCGGTTCCAGCAGGCGGTGTTTGATTCCCTGGCGGCCCATATCGCGGTGCTCGATCACACCGGCACGGTGCTGCAAACCAATGCGGCATGGCGACAATATATGGTGGACAGCGGGTTTGCGGCAATGCCCTGCTGCCAGGACGCCAGCTACCTGAAAATCCTCGCTTGCCTGACCGAGCATGATGCGCTAACGGTGCAGGCCGCCGAGGCTGGCATCACGGCAGTCCTGGCCGGCGACTTGCCTTTTTTCCAGCTGGCCCAGCCGTTTTTCACCCCGCTGGACAAGCGCTGGTTCAGCATGAAAGTCACGCCGGTGCACGACAGCGTGCAGCGGCTGGTGATCAGCCACGAAGACGTGACCCAACTCAAGACCGCCGAACTGGCCAGCTTGACGCTGGCCAATATCGACACCCTGACCGGTGCCCTGAGTCGACGCAACTTCTTCAATCTGGCCGAGCAGGAAGTGGCCCGCTCGATTCGCTATGCCTTGCCGCTGATGGTGCTGATGCTGGACCTGGATCATTTCAAGGCCATCAACGACCAGCACGGTCATGCCGCGGGTGACGTGATCCTGCAGAAGTTTGTACAGACCGTCGCCGCTGTGTTGCGCGATTCCGATCTGATCGGCCGAATTGGTGGCGAGGAGTTTGCGGTGTTGTTGCCCAACACCCCCCTCGATGGTGGATGCGCGCTGGCGCAGCGCATTGTGGAAAGCGTTCGCGACCACCCGGTTCAATTCGATGGGGAACACATTGCCTACACGGTCAGCATTGGTGCGGGTTGTTTGTCGAGCGAGACCTCGTTCACAGCGTTGCTAAGCCTGGCTGACGCCGCACTGTACCGAGCCAAGATCGCGGGGCGTGACCGTCTTGAAGTAGGGCCGGCTGCCATCCCTTAGCGCCCTCTTGGCCACGCCCTTGCGAATCATCAAGCGCCCCCGGTAGGCGCTGGCTACGCTAAAACCATCTCGGAATCTGGATGGAACATCATGCACAAGTCTCCCTTTGATACCGCAATTTCAGAGCACGTATGGCGCGCGCGCTACCTTTGGGCGGAGCCGGGCAGCGTGCCGGAGCCGGCCATTGAGAACACCTGGGAGCGGGTGGCGCTGGCCGTCTCGGGCGCCGAGCCCCATCACCAGAACGACTGGCGCGAGCGTTTTCAGGCGATGCTGAGCGACTGGCGCTTCCTGCCCGGCGGGCGCATCCTGGCGGGGGCGGGCACCTCGCACCGCGTGACCCTGTTCAATGCCTTGGCCATGGGGCCGATTGAGGACTCGGTGCAGGGCATCTTCAATGCGTTGCGGGAGGCGATGCAGTGCTTGCAGGCCGGTGGCGCTATCGGCATCGACTTCTCCACCCTGCGTCCCGCGCTGGCGCCGGCTTTTTCGAGTGGTGGCGTCGCCAGCGGGCCGGTGTCGTTCATGAGCGTCTGGCAGGCGGCCAACTCGGTGTTGGAGACGGGCAACCGGCGCCGCGGCGCCATGCTGGCGACGCTGCGTTGCGATCACCCGGATATTGAAGCTTTTATCGACGCCAAACTCGACACCGGCGCCTTGTCCCATTTCAAGCTGTCGGTGTTGTTGAACGATGAGTTCATGCAGGCGCTGCAAGAAGACGGCCCGTGGCCACTGGTTTTCCCGTTGGGCGAACACCCGATTCCAGTCGGTGGCGAAGTGTGCGAGCGCGTATGGTCCGACGACGGACCGCCGCAACTGTGCCTGGTGCACCGGCGTGTGCCGGCGCGCGCCTTGTGGGAAAAGCTGTTGCAAGCCCAACACGCCAGCGGCGAGCCGGGCGTGCTGTTCATCGACCGGATCAACCGCGCCAATAACCTTTGGTATGACGAGCATCTGACCGTGACCAACCCCGATGGGGCCGTGCCGCTGCCGCCCTGGGGTGCGTGCAGCCTGGGGTCGATCAACCTGAGCCGCTTTGTCAAGCAGCCGTTCACCGCCCACCCCAGCGTCGACCTGGGCGGCCTGCGCGCCGTGGCGGCGGTGGCCACGCGCTTTCTGGACGATGTGCATGACATCTCTCTCTTTCCCCTCAAAGCGCAGCAAAAGAGCGCGCTGGCCAGTCGTCGCATTGGCCTGGGCGTCACCGGGCTGGCCGACATGCTGGCCATGCTCGGCGTGCGTTATGGATCAAAGGCAAGCCTTGACCTGACGCGCGAAATCATGGCCGCCGTGCGCGATACCGCCTACCGCACGTCGGTTGAGTTGGCGCAGGAGAAAGGCGCGTTCCCCGCGTATGACAAGCTCAAATTTGGTGCCAGCCCGTTTGTGCTGGGACTCGACCACTCGCTGCAGGATGCCATCGCGCAGCATGGCATTCGCAACAGCCACCTGCTGGCGGTGGCGCCGACCGAGTCCATCAGCTTGCTGGCCAACAACGTGTCGAATGGCATTGAACCGATGCGCGCTTTCAAGGCCATGCGACGGGTGCGCGGGGCTGAAGGCCAGGCCGTATTCTTTGACGTTGAGGACGCCGCCTGTCGCCACTACCAGGCCCTGCACGGACCCGATGCGCCCTGGCAGAAGCACTTTATGCAAGCCTTCGAGGTGAGCGCTGAAGACCAGTTGCACTTGATGGCAGCGGTACAGTCGTACGTGGACAGCGGCATTGCCAAAACCGTGTACCTGCCAGCGACTGCCACCGAGCACGATGTCGGGCTGGTGTTGCAACAGGCATGGGAACTGGGGCTCAAAGGCTGTGCCGTTGAGCGCGAGGGGCACCTGCGGCCGCTTTGAGATGGTTGGCTGATTTTGGGGCTGCGAAGTTTCTATGATTCACTGATTCACTGATTCACTGATTCACTGATTCACTGATTCACTGATTCACTGATTCACTGATTCACTGAT